>JAISLO010000051.1 GCA_031290815.1 Synergistaceae bacterium
CAGCCCGTTGATGAACTGGATGACGGCCTCGCTGGACAGCCTTATCAGTTGTTTCAAAACCAGGTCGAAGATGTGAAGCGTCTCGCGCGTCAACACCAGCATCCCCCCTCTCCTGTTGAACTCAATTCATCAGGGTTTTCAGGGCATCCAGGGACATCCCTGAGCTCTTGGCTATGATTTCAGGCGGAACTCCGTTGGCCAGTAAGTTCTTAGCCATCTCATATTTGCCTTCTTGCCTGCCTTCTTGCCTGCCCTTCAGTTCAGCCTCTTCCGAATACGTTAGTACTCTGTCCCGCAGCATGGTGTCCACCTCCGTGAATTCCTCATATTGGCCGAACAGCTCTCTGTACAGGCGTTCCATGTGCTCGAGAACAATCCGTTTGTCGGATTCGTTCATCAGGCCGGACGCTGTGCAACTCTCGACCGTCGTCACAAGATTCTCCAAAATGGGCCTCATCTCTCCCGCCAGTTTTGAACGCTCGTCTGGTGTTTTGGCTTTAACCGTTCGTTTTCTCAATTTTAGCACGTAGAATGGCAGCAATATCGCCATTTTCCGCTCTTCCAGCTCTTTTACAGAGTATTTCAGGAATTTGAACGCCTTCACCTTGTAGTCATAACGGCCGCCATCCGGAAACTCAAGCGACAGCATGACCTCATCCGGCACTTCATTTGTGATCTCCCAGTAGATGATCCTCGCGTTTGGAAACCTTATAGTGATCCTTCCGTCCTCAGACGGCGTTCTTGCGCGCAGTCCCTCGGCAAATCCATATTCGAACACCCTGAGGGCTATGTCGGCGTCTCCGCTTATCTCTCCCTCGATATGGTACACGTGAACGCCATTTATTATGATGACGGTGTCCGACATCAGACGCCGCAGTTTTTTCGAAACGTTCTCTGTGTTCGGATACTCCACCGAGCTGTCCAGCGGGTGGTTTGTGCCGAACAGCCCGTTGATGAACTGGATGACGGCCTCGCTGGACAGCCTTATCAGTTGTTTCAAAACCAGGTCGAAGATATGAAGCGTCTCGCGCGTCAACACCAGCATCCCCCCCTCTCCTGCATAACGTATTATATTTATCCTCTCGATGTTTGGGAATACCTCGGAAGTATTTGAGCCGGACAGAACCCTCTGTAGTCCGTCAACAGGATACGACGCGATACGTTTGTGAAATTTGATATAATACGAAGAAATATGAAATGATACTATCATCATCAATCGGCTGGGCGTTTCATGTTCGGGAGAGTCTTAGCCGCCGACATTGGTTTATTTTGTCAGGAGCCTGGGGGAAAAATTAGAATGCTGAAAAACATCATGGATTATGATACGGTCGCCCTGGACGATGATCTTGGCGCGCTGGTGATCGTGGATCAGACCAAGCTGCCTGGCGTCGTCGAGGTGCTGGCCCTGACGGAACAGGAGGATATTCACCGCGCCATTCGCACGTTGAAGGTGAGGGGCGCGCCGGCCATCGGCGTGGCTGCGGCTATCGGGATTTATCTGGCCGCGAAAAAGAGCGCCGAGAGGGAATATGAGAGCTTCTACCGAGAGTTCCGCGCCGCTAGGGAATACTTGGCGTCATCCAGGCCCACCGCCGTTAACCTGTTCTGGGCGTTGGACCGCATGGAGAGGGTTGTCAGGGGCAACAGCGATGCGCCGGTCGATATGATCAAGGATATGCTACACAACGAGGCCCTGAACATTATGGACGAGGACGTTCTGGTATGCCGCTCCATAGGCGAATACGGCCTCGGCCTGATAAAGGATGGGGATGGCATCCTGACCCACTGCAACGCCGGGCAGTTGGCGACCGTGAAGTACGGGACGGCGCTTGCCCCGATCCACGTCGGCCGCGAGAGGGGATATAACTTCAGGGTGTTCGTGGACGAGACGAGGCCGCTGCTTCAAGGCGCGCGCCTCTCCTCCCTTGAGATGCTGGCCGACGGCGTGAACACTACTCTGATCTGCGACAACATGGCCTCCCAGGTTATGAAGAACGGCTGGATTCAGTCGGTATTCGTCGGCAGCGACCGCGTGGCGGCTAACGGAGACGCCTGCAACAAGATAGGAACGTCGGGAGTGGCGATCATGGCCCGTTACTACGGCATACCGTTCTATGTGTGCGCGCCCACGTCAACCATCGACATGTCGGTCGAAAGGGGTGAGGACATCGTCATCGAGGAACGTCCCCCAGAAGAGGTGACCGAGATGTGGTACAGGGAGCGAATGGCGCCGCAGGACGTGAAGGTGTACAACCCCGCGTTCGACTTTGCCGACAGCGAGCTGATAACCTGCATAATAACCGAGTACGGCAAAGCGCGCCCGCCTTACTCGGAGAGCTTGAGAAAGATTTTCGATGAGAGGGAAGGCTGCGACGGACGCAAAAGGGAGGGAACGAAATGAGCGAGGCGGTTTTTCCAGGCGACGGCGAAGCGCGAGAGGAGATCCTGGATATAGGACGGCGCATGTACCAAAAGAACTATGTGGCCGCGAACGACGGCAACATCTCGCTCAGGATCGCGCGGGACGTCATACTCGTCACTCCCGCCGGCGTTTCCAAGGGGTTCATGAAGGCCGCGCAGCTCGTCAAGATGAGCCTGGATGGGACTGTGCTCCAATCAGGCGGCCTCAAACCCTCGTCCGAGGTCAAAATGCACCTCAGGCTTTATCTTGAAAACACGAACATCATGGGCGTGACTCACGCTCATCCGCCGGTCTGCACGTCGTTCGCCATCGCCGGCGTCAGCCTTGACAAGGCAGTATACTCGGAAGCGATCGTGAATCTTGGCGTGATCCCATGCGTTCCTTACAAGACGCCCGGCTCTCAGGGCGTACCCGACTCCGTGGCGCCTTATTGCAGGGACTACAACGGCGTTCTGCTAGGCAATCACGGCGCCCTCTCCTGGGGGGCGAGCCTGACCGAGGCGTTCTTCCGGCTAGAGTCCATGGAGCACTACGCCACGATACTCATGTACACCGGCAATATAATCGGCAAGGCGAACGTCTTGAACCGCGATCAGGTCGGCGAACTGATCCGCATTCGCGAGCGGCTGGGCATAACGACAGGCAGCGTCCCCTTGTCTTAAATCAGGCGTTCGCGCTTCTACGCCGGATAAAGCGAAGAATTTCGCCGACCCAGAGGACTATCGACGTCGGAATTATTATGAACGCCCAATCTTCCGCGGAGAGCGGCTCGGTCCGAAACGCCTCGCCTCCGAACTGAGTTATCAGAATCTGTCCGACGAAGATGATGAACGCGATGCAGACAAAACCCCTGTTCTCGAACACTCCGCTGAAGGCCGATCCGGAAAGGCCGAGGCAGCGCGCGTTGAACAGATTCCACAACTGCAGCATCACGAAGACGTTGAAGAACAGGGACAGCTCGTAATCGGTGATGCCGCCATCCTTTATTTTGAGCAGCATACCTACGAGTATCACGATGAACACCGCCGCGTACCCCAGGATCTGTTGCCACATCTTGGAGGTGACTATAAACGCCTCCGGGTCCCTCGGCTTGTTTTTCATCACGTCCTGATGGGGAGGTTCGGCCGCGAGCGCGAGGGCCGCGAACGTGTCCATGATCAGGTTGACCCAGAGCATCTGGGTGACCGTGAGAGGCAGCTCGACCCCTATGAACGGTCCGATGAGGGCGATGAACAGCGCCGTCACGTTTACGGTAAGCTGGAACAGGACGAATCGCTGGATGTTTTGATACAGTGAGCGTCCCCACATGATGGCGTTGACGATGCTGCGGAACGAGTCGTCGAGCAGGATGATGTCGCTGGCCTCTTTCGCGACAGCCGTGCCGGCTTTGCCCATCGCCAGCCCGACGTTCGCGTGGTTCAACGCGGGCGCGTCGTTCGTTCCATCGCCTGTGACCGCCACTACCTCTCCGAGCTTCTGGAGCGTCCGGACCAGCCTCAGCTTGTGCTGCGGCTTTGCCCTGGAGAGTATCTTGAGTTTGGGCGCTATCGCCAGCAGTTCGTCGTCGGTCCGCTCCTCGAACTCGGTCCCGGTCAGGTGGACCTGCTCGATGTCGTCCCCTTCGTTCAGAAGTCCTATCTGCCGGCCGATCTCCTTCGCCGTCTCCTGGTTGTCCCCGGTCACTATCTTGACGCCGATCCCGCTCTTCGAGCAGGCTCTGATGGCGTCCGGGACCTCGGCCCTCACAGGGTCGGCGATCGCGGTAAAGCCTATCCACGTGAGCTCTGACGAGTTCTCCTCCATCTTTCCGGGCGGCAGTCCTTCGCCGCTCCGGCAGGCGAAGCCGAGCACCCTCATCCCCCTCCGCTGATACGAGCGGATCCCGTCGAGCACCGTTGATTTGACCTCATCCGTAATCGGCATGGGCTCGCCCTCCTCGTTGAAGAAGGAGACACACTTAGCCAGAACGACCTCCGGCGCTCCCTTGACGTGCAGGATCTCGCCGTTTTGGGGGGAGCGTCCGAGAGTCGCCATGAACTTGCGCTCCGTGGAGAACGCGAGCTGTTCGGTCAGATCGAAGCCCTCTCGGATAGCGCGATAGTCTATGCCGTTCGCTTCCAGCCAGAGAAGCAGCGCGGACTCTGTCGGGTTGCCAAGCGCCTCCACCTTCTCGCCCCGAGAGAGGTGCGCGGTGGAGTTTGCGGCCATCGTCTCGTATATCAGCGCCGAGTCGCGTCCGCGCCCCTTTTTGACGTCGAGGAACGGAAACTTCGTCTCGAACACGCTCATCTCATTCTGCGTGAGCGTCCCGGTCTTGTCGGTGCAGATGACGGTAGCGGCCCCTATCGTCTCGCAGGCGTGCATCCTGCGCACCAGGTTGTTTGTGGCTGTCATCTTCCTCATGCTGTACGCCAGGCTCAGGGTGACGCTCATGGCGAGCCCCTCCGGAACAGCCACGACTATGATGGTTATCGCTATCATGAAGAACTGCAGGAACTGCCTGCCTGCCTCGAAGCTGGGCCACGCGGAGAATGGATCCGGAACGACGGACAGAACCCATGCGATTCCGACTGCGGCAACGAAGAAGACCGCGCCATAACAGATCTGCTTCAACCACTTCACCAGGCTCTCGTCCTCGAGCCATTCGGGACGGTCCTTCGGCTTGCCGGTCACTTCGAAGAAGTCGTATACTATCGGCAGCCAGACGCGCATGAGCGCTATCATCACCGAAATTATCAGTATGATCAGAAAGATCCACTGGGTCTGAGACATGACGATGCCGCCCGTTATCGCGCCCCGCACCGTAAGGGCTGCGAAGAGCAGCGCGGCGATGCCGAACCCGACGACGCCTATGAGCTTGCTGAGTCCTTCGAGCTGACGGTTCAGCGGCGTCTCCTCGCCGGACTCCTCGGATGCCTCCTTCGCGGCGTGGCCTATTTCCGTGGAGTCGCCGACCGACGTTACGCGGACGACCCCATGTCCCTCCCTGACCATCGTGCCTCGGTAGACGTGATCGATGGGATAGGCCGTCTGTTTGTCGGCCTCGCCCTCCGGGACCTCGCCTATCGCGAACTTGGGAGCCGGCACCGATTCCCCCGTGATCTTGGACTCGTCTATCTGGAGAGAGATAGAGCGGACCACGCACGCGTCCGCCGGTATCTCCTCTCCCTGTTCCAGGAGAAGTATATCGCCGACGACTATGTCCTTCTTGGAGACCGTGTGATAATCGCCGCTCCTGATGACACGGTAATCGACGTCGTCGCTGACCTGGTTTAAGACGTCAAACTCCTTGCCAGCCTTGTACTCGTTTATGAAGGCCATGGTGGTGGCCAGCAGAATCGCCGCTACGATGCCGACCGATTCCGTATATTCCCCGTGGGCGAAGCTCACCAGAAACGAGACCCCGGCGGCTATTAGAAGAATCCTGATTATCGGGTCCTCGAACTTCTCCAGGAAGAGCTTCCACCACGGGTCCCTCTCCGGCGGGGTGAGGACATTCATCCCGTGTTCGGCGCGGCTCGCTAGAACCTCCTGTTCGGTCAGCCCTTGAAACTGCTCGGTGTGTTTCTTTTCTGTTTGTTCCGTCATGTTTATTCCCCAATCATGTTTAGTCTCAAAATCATGTTCGCCGCTCGATCTCAGGAACGCGATCCCATCTATACACGGCCTCGTCCGCGATGGAGAGCATCTCCTTGTCGCCGCGGCTGTTTCCGTAAGCGAATATCCTGGAGTACTTGCTCAGGTCCGCCGCGGCGCGGATTCTTGTCACCTTCTCTTTTCCCCAGCAATTCGGTGTGAGGAGGCGGCCGGTCAGATATCCGTCCGCCGCCTCGAGTTCGGTTCCGATCACCGCGACGCCGTAGCGCTCCGCCCAAAATTCGCACCAGTCCTTCATCGAGGCCGTTACGATATAAACGTCGTCGCCGTGTTCGATGTGGCTCAGAAAGACCCGCATCGCCTCCGGTCTCAGGTTTTTCTCTATTTCATGACAGGCGTACTTCCTTGCGAACGATATATACGATTCGCAAGGGACGCCAGCCCAGAGGTTGTTTACCAACGTTTCCTTGAGGAACGACCGGTCGAATCGAAGAGCGGATAAAACGGCCGGTATCAGCCCGATCAGAGCGGCCGCCACGCGGCGTTTTCCGAAGAACATTGTGTTGAAGTCCCAGAAAGTATCCCTCCGAGTCAGGGTTCCGTCAAAGTCGAAGAGGGCGATCTGTCTCGCCGCTATAGCCGGAGACGCCGTTCGAACCTCGTTACTTTCCGACAGTTTCGTCTATCGCCTTGTTTATGCGGCTGATCTCGTCGCCGCTCAGACTCCACTCCATTGCCGCGCAGTTCTCCTCCGCGTGTTTCGCCGAACGGACTCCGAGGAGCGCCGTGTCGACGAGCGGGTGTTGAGCGCTCCAGTTGATCGTGACATGGGACACTGGGCACTTGTGATCGGCCGCGATGGCGTCGAGCGTCTTCAACAGGTCCATCGTCTTGGAGAAGAACGGTTCTTTGAAAAAAGGATAGAACAGGATGCGCCAGTCGTCGGGCTCGAACTTTGGAATCTCGCGGTAATGCCCCGTCAGGATGCCGGCTCCGAGCGGCCCGTAGGCCATGTTCGCCGCGCCGTGATCGTGCGCCCATTTCATGATTTTCTCGTTTCTGCTGCATACCATGGAGTGCTGAGGCTGAATGGCGTCGATCGCGGCGTGTTTCATGCCCTCCTCCATCTGTTCTATGCTGTGGTTCGACACGCCTATGAATCGGATCTTGCCCTTGCTCTTCAGCTCGCTCAGGGCCTCGAAGGTCTCGGACGCGGGAGCCTTGGTGTCGATGTCCGGCCAATGCACGATGTACAGATCTATGTAATCGGTGTCGAGGTTTTTCAGGGAGACGTCTATCTCCCTCATTATGTTGGCGCGAGACGCGTTCTTGAACAGTTCTCCGTTGGGCCACGTGAGGCCGACCTTGGTCGATATGACGAGCTTTGATCGATCATAGCCCTTTATGGCCCTCCCGACCACCTTCTCCGCCTCTCCGAAGCCGTAGGCCGGAGCGGTGTCGATCAGGTTGACGCCGTTGTCGATCATGGCTCGGATGGCCCCTATGGAGCTGTCCCTGTCCGCTCCGCCCCAGCCGTCTCCTCCGATGCCCCACGTCCCGACGGAGATGACGGATGTCTTCAACCCTGTTTTGCCAAAGTCCTTGTATCGCATTTTTCATCCTCCTCTGTCTCGCTAAATCGTCAAACAATCCAGATATATGCCGCCTAAAAACAATTATAATGTCTCAAACTAGGCTGTCAACGAACCACTTTGAGACCGAACCTCTCGGACGGTTTGAAACGGGACATAGGCCATGACAAAAGCTTATCGGTGGTGGAACTGTCATGAAAGAGCGAAACTCGCGTGACTGGACGGAGCGGTCATGAGCAAATCAGGTTTTATTACGGCGCTGCGGGTTGTGACGGCGATATTGTGCGGGGCGTCGTTCCTGGCGGAGATGCCAGTGAACTGCCTTTCCATAACAGGCGATGGGGTGAATCTATCCTCGCCTCTGCCGAACGGCGCTTCTTTCACCACGACATACGTTCACTCCGTCGAGAGGACTCCGGTCGTGGACGAGTACCGTATTGTCGGCGGAAGCATCTGGGGCTGGGAGGAGCGAGTCAAGTCGCACAACGCCGGCCTGCCGTTCGGAGCGCCGGAGCATGGCGGCTTCATTGTGAACAACGATTGGATGATAGTCCGCGGAGGGAGGCGGGCTTCCGAGGTCATCGTCTACAGGGTGGGAAACGCTGAGATAGGCCGAAACGTATGGGAACTGCCGCCATTCCGGGTGAACGCCTTCGAGGAATATCCGTCCAGGAGGGTTTACATAGAGTCGTCCGTCAGAAGATTTCGCGAAGCGCCGTTCACAGGATGGTCAAAATGATGGAGCCCGACGCCGTGAGCGCAAGCGGCAGGAATTTCGCCAGGCTCGCCGATGAACTCCGGTTCCGATCGAGCGATGGACCGAGGCGTCTTTTGGCCGCAAGTTTCACGAAGACGAAGCGAACGGCGCAGGATGCCGCGAACAGCATCACAGGCGCGAGAACGGCGGAATGCCGCGGCGTCGGCGCGAGCCCCGAGAGGTCGAGCGGGATGAACGTTATGACCCAAAAACCGGAGAACGAGAACGACATGACCGAAAACGAGGCGTCCGCGCGACAGACCGATGCGAACGACGCGAACGAAAAAAACAACCCAGCCGCGATCATGCCGACGGCTGTACCCGCCGCAATTCCCAGCCCTCCCGGTCCGCAGAGGCGAGCGACCATCGAGAGCCCCTCTATGGAACATAGCGATCCGGGCACGCCGGATGAATCCATGAAGCGGCTCATCGACACAGCGGATACCGCGACGGAGGCGATTAGAAAGACCTTGGCCGAGACGCCATGCGGGACATCATGTTTAACGAGGACGGAAAGGATTACGGCGGCGGCCGACGGAAACCACGCCCAAGAACCGACGCCCGCCGAATGAATTACCGGAACGCCGCTCCACGGAAGCGCGAGGGAAGAGAAAAGGGCGCAGGCAAACGAGACCGCGCCCCGAGGACGAAAAAAGCCCCAATCCTTCGTCTCGCGCGGCAGAAACGCCGCCAGGACGAGAGCCGCGCTGATGATTATGACTGTCATGGCCCAGAGACGCTTACATGCGGCCGGATATGATATCCTTGCCGGCGAATGAGTAATAGGCCAGCACTATAGCTCCAGCCACGAGAAAACCGAGCAGAGCGCGCAGATAGAATAGCATCCAGGGCGAGCCCGGCCATTTCCCCCCGTAAATGTTTACGACCGCGCGCGCCACAAGAACGGCCGCAGCGAAGAATGCGAGCGCGATCAGAGCCTGCACGTTTATTATGGGAACATCCGCCATACGATCTCACCGCCAGCCCGTGGAAGATATGAGCAGTTTATGCCACAGCAGGCGGGATTGCAAGTGTCGCTAATGCATTCAGCCACAGCTCAAAACTGTGGCCGTACAATCATTAACTGTTTTACTTTGAGCGCAAGATAATAGTAAAATACATACATACAAAGTTGCGTCAGGTAATTGCAGTAATTCCATACGAAATTTGCTTACACATGAGCAGTGCCTGTCTCCGCCGATGTCTGGCGGACTCGAGGGGCGATCGACATTGATTGCGTTACGCGGAACTGCTTTTGATGTATGTGTGGGATTGTTCATAACGAACTGACACTACTCGAAAAAACGGGAGGAAAAGCTTAATGAAGAACAAGTATTATCCACATCTTGCAAGCCCTATTACAATCAACGGAGTTACCTTCAAAAATAGGATTTTTGGCGCGCCTATGTCCAATCCGGAAATGGATCCGGACTGCAACATGCGGAAAGAGGAAATCGCATTTCATGAAAATCGCGCGCGGGGTGGTCTTGCGAGCGTAGCTATCGGTCTTGGAATTGTGGACGCCATCGGCCGTTCTCACACAAAGGAAGTAAAGCTATACGACGTATTGTCCCTTCCGTCTCTTAAGGAAGCTGCAAAGGCTATGCACCGCCACAACTGCAACGCGGTAATGGAGCTGGCTCATGGAGGTAAATTTGGAAATGCTCGCGGGCACAGCGGTTCTGAAGGCATATTGATTGGCCCAAACGATGAAGTAAATGCGGCGGGGCTCAAGGTTCGCAGCATGACAGAGGAGGATATCTACAGAGTTGCGGGTTGTTTCGGCGATGGCGCAAGGCTGGCCAAAGAAGCGGGTTTTGACATGGTACTCATCCACGGTGGTCATGGATGGCTGCTCGGGCAGTTCAGTTCTCCAACTCTAAATCACAGAACAGATAAATGGGGCGGCAGTTTGGAGAATCGTATGCGTTTCACGCTCCTCGTAATCGAAAAAGTACGTGAAGCCGTCGGACCTCGTTTCCCAATCGAGTTCCGCATGAGCGGGGCGGAGTATACGGAAAACGGATACACAATCGAAGAGGGTGTCGAGATAGCCAAAATGATAGACGGCAAAGTGGATATCATCCATGTTTCCGCCGGTATTCACGAGGATCCCGAAGTATTTACGCTGACCCATCCATCTATGTTTATTGAACACGGATATAACGTGCGTCTTGCCGCTGAGATCAAAAAGCATGTCAAGACTCCGGTTGCGACATTGGGCGGACTGAACGATCCGGACATGATGGAAGAAATTCTTGCCTCAGGAAAAGCGGATATCGTTCAGATCGCGCGCCAGTCAATCTGCGATCCGTATTTCCCGGAGAAAGCGTTTTCAGGCAACGCGGATGATATTAACCGCTGCTGCCGTTGCTACACTTGTTTCTTCAATTATTTGGCGAACAGAACATACTGCTGCGCCTTTAATCCGGTTATTGGCAATGAGATGGATAATAAGTATGCGTTCCCGCCTACAACACCGAAGAAAGTTATCGTAGTCGGCGGCGGCCCCGGCGGTATGCAAGCGGCTATTACTGCGGCCGGCCGCGGTCATTCTGTCACTCTTTATGAGAAGAACAGTGAACTTGGCGGACAGCTTCTTGCGGAACAGTATATCCCGTTCAAGCAGGATATGTTCAACTTTGCAAAAGTATTGAAAAGGCGTTTGGAAAAAGCGGGCGTCGATGTTCGTTTGAATACGCAACTCACTGCTGAGCAGGCGGCGGCGGAGAATGCCGACGTTATTATCACAGCCATTGGCGCTAAGCCGATTGTTCCGCCAATCCCTGGAATTGACAATAAGAAAGTTGTTGGCCTTGAAGCTCTTCATAAGCCGGTTCCCGCACTTGGACAGAAGGTTGTTGTCCTTGGCGGCGGTCTCGTTGGATGCGAATGTGCGATTTATCTGGATAGCCTTGGAAAGGATGTTACAATCGTCGAGATGAAGGACGACTGGGCAGTGGATTCTTACTGGATGCACAAAAATGCTATGATAAGAGCGATGCGTGACAGAAATATCAAAATCCATGTAAACACAAAGGCAACGGCAGTTACAGATGAAGGACTTGTCTGTGAGACTTCGGATGGTAAAGTTACTTTAAAGGCCGACAGCATCTTGTTAGCAGCAGGCATGACCGCCGACCGAGCGGTTGCGGACAGCTTTTATAACGCTGCGCCGCGCGTATTTGAAACAGGCGACTGCATTAAACCGGGTCTTGTTTTTAATGCGGTTTCAATCGGATACTACCGAGCGCTGGATATTTAACATCGCGTGAATCTAACGGTTCTGAATTTTGGCAAACACCCCATTTTACGGGTGTTTGCCACATCTTGATGGGAGTGATTCGGATTGTCTGACCAAGTAAAATATCAGAATACCATTTTCGTAGCCCTAATGGTTCTATTTGCGGGAGCCTCCATTTCCATGCACCAGTTCAAGGTTCCAATCATCATGGATGAGGTGGCTAAAGCCTTATCCATGGGCAGTGCGTCAGCGCCTTGGCTGATGTCGGTGTTCCCTATAACCGGTATTTTTCTGTCCATTCCCGCAGGCGGGCTTGTTCAAAACATAAAGAGCAAAACGTTGTTTCTGGCCGCCGCCATTTGTATGGCTTGCGGGTCTTTAATGGGGTCTTTTGCCCAGACAGGCTCGGTTATGCTGGGAAGCAGAGTATTGGAGGGTTTAGGCTTTTTGATCGTGGCGATAGCTGGGCCGATAACTGTGATACGTTACTGCGCCCCTGAACAGATTGGCAGAGCGATGGGCATCTGGGCGGTATGGGTGGCGACGGGGCAGATTATCTCCTTCAACTTAACCCCTGCCCTGATGGGAGCTTTAGGTTGGCGTGGTATTTGGCAGGCTTACGCGGTTATCACGGTTGTAATGGCTGTGATTCTTGTGGCCGCCTTAAAAGAACCCAGTGGCATTGCGCCGGCTCAGAAATCTGAGACCGAGGCGCAGCCTTCCGTCTCACCGATGGCCGTGCTGAAGAACTCTCATCTTATTCTTGCCTCCCTCTCTTTTACCATCTTCAATTTACTATTGATGGCTGTGCTGACTTTCTTTCCGGGAAATGCTGTTCAAACCGGCCTGATGAGCGTGGTCGAGGCTTCGTTTGTCGCCACTATACCAATGATTGGCTGTCTGATTGGATCTCCAATCATGGGCAAACTGTCGGAATCATACGGCAGAAAAGGGCTGTATCTGATCAGCCTTGTCGCTTCCGGGGCCGGCACCGTGTTGATTTTCACATCATCCCGTCCTATTATTTATGCGGGAGCAATTCTGTTCGGCCTGGTCGGTTTAGGCGCTCCCGGCATGATAATGGGTGCTGTTTCGGGATTGGTCGATACTCCAGACCAAGAAGGGGCGGGCATGGGAATACTGGTTACCTTGCAAAACTTCGGAATGTTTTTAGGTACATCTGTCTTTCTGCCCATTCTCGCTTTTTGTTCCGGCAACTACTTCGTGGCTGGTCTCGCCTTGGCTGGAATCGCGGTAGTGGGAGTTGTTATGGCGGGTATGACCAAAATGAAGTAATGCAAAAAGATTTTCAGGCAGTGTTCATGCGCCATTAGATGCATTATTAACGCCGGATTGAATCGAATTGTTATAATGCAACGATTGTAATGGGAGCAGTACATGGATTTTATAAAATTGGTCTACTTTGTACAGGTTGCCAAGGACGGCAATATTACTAAAGCAGCCCGATCTCTTAATATGACACAACAGTCGCTGAGCCGCGCCATTCAAACGCTGGAGGTGGAACTTTCCGCCAAGCTGTTTGACCGCGGCCCAGGCGGTGTTGTGTTGACTATGCATGGACGATATCTCTACAATAGCTGCAACCCGCTTGTTGAACAGTATTACATGACGGAGAAAGAGATTCTAAACCATTTTAACGGGCAGGATAATGATATTGCCTATTGCTCTGCCCCTGGCGTATGGCGCAGCATTTCCCCTGATATTTTGATTGATTTCCAAAAAGACTACCCAGACTTGACTTTGAAAGGTCTGGAGGCTCCGGATCTCCAATGTGAGCGAAACGTTATAGACGGAGTCTGCAAAATTGGCTGCACCCTATCACCCCAAAGTGATGAACTTACATTCCAGTTCATCAAGAGTGAGCAGATCTTCCTCTTTGTCCATTATGACAATCCTTTGTCCAGACTGGACGCTGTGGATTTTTCCGACTTGCGCAAGGAAAAGTTCGCTTGTTTTACATCGGATTTCCGAATGCGTCAAATGGTCATAGATAAATGTAAAGAAGCGGGATATTATCCCGATATTGTCTTTGAGTCCGCCGATGTTAGTTTGCTGACCCAAGTCGTGTTTTCTAATCGTGGCATATTCATGTGCGTAGAGCATGTTGTGGAAACAGTCAAGAATAAAAATTTACGCTTTGTTCCCTTTAAAGATGAATCATTTCGCTGGAAAATTGGTTTTGTTCATAAGAAGTCCATATTACCGGATAAGCCATATCGCAGGTTTATGAATTTTGTTATCGAACATTGCGGGCAGAAGCGTGACTGATTAGCGCCGCCTGTAAAGAACTGGAGAGTTCCAAGTTCGAAAGTTCCAGGCGGCTCTGCCATCTCTCCGTGTGTTATGTACGGAAGCACAAGATTATTCTCCCCGGATTCCGCCTCGCTGAGAACACCCATGCCCCCGGCTGTGCTCGAAGCAATCCAATCGGCATTACTCCAATTTGTATCTTCATATAAACTGCATATTGGTAGCATAATCTCTGTACAATGAACGGAGTTAAGCGAGTAAGCAGGAGGTGTCTTTATGAAGGAAACATTGAAGATCAGCGGCATGACTTGCGCCGCGTGCGCTAAGAGAATCGAGAAGGTTACGGCCAAACTTGGCGGCGTGGCGAACGCGTCGGTCAATTTCGCGACGGAGAAGCTGACCGTCGAGTTCGACGAGAGCGCACTTTCCATCTCCTCCATTCACGATGCTATTTCCAAGATCGGCTATGGGGTGATAGAGGATAAAAAGGACCTCGATGTCGGCATTCCCATAGCCGGCATGACCTGCGCCGCGTGCGCGAAACGCATAGAGAAGGTCCTGGGGAAAAAGCCCGGCGTGCTGAGCGTATTCGTCAATTTCGCGACGGAAAAGGCCAACGTCACATACGATCCAGGAATAATAAAGCTGGCCCAGATAAGAGAGGCCATCTCAGCCGCAGGTTATCAGCCGCTCGAAATAGAAAAGAAGGGCGCCGTCGACGAGGATCGTATACGCAAGGAGCGCGAGATCAAAACGCTGCGGGGCAGGTTTATCGTCTCGGCGATATTCGGACTGCCGCTGCTTTATGTCGCAATGGTTCCCATGCACCCGCTGAATCAGTGGCTGTGGTGGATGCCTTTCCCCTGGTCCGTGCTCGGGCCGATGCAGTTCCCGCTTCACTACGCGGCTGTCGAGATAATTCTCGTGCTTCCGATACTCTTCGTCGGGCGCAGATTCTACTCGGTCGGTTTCAAGGCGTTTTTGCAGGGAAGCCCTAATATGGACTCGCTGATAGCCATAGGGACGTCGGCCGCCGTCATATACAGCTTCTATTCGAGTTATCTGATAACGACCGGGGAGTTCGGGGCGGTCGACAGGCTGTACTTCGAGTCGGCCGGAGTCATCATCACGCTGATACTGCTCGGCAAATACCTCGAAGCCGTGTCCAAGGGAAAGACATCGGAGGCGATAAAGAAGTTAATGGGACTCGCCCCAAAGACCGCGACCGTCATACTGGATGGAAAGGAGACCGAGATACCCATTGACGAGGTTGAAATAGGCCATGTCATCCTGGTCAAGCCCGGAGGGAAAATACCGGTTGACGGGCTTGTCACGGAGGGATATTCGGCGGTCGATGAATCCATGCTCACCGGCGAGAGCATCCCGATCGACAAAAAACCTGGCGACAAGGTGTTTGCGGCGACCATAAACAAAAATGGATCGCTTCGTTTCGAAGCGACAAAGGTCGGCGGAGATACGGCGTTAGCCCAGATAATAAAGCTGGTCGAGGACGCTCAGGGCTCGAAAGCGCCCATAGCGGCCATGGCGGACATAGTCGCCGGTTATTTTGTCCCGGTCGTATGCGCCCTGGCTGTCGTCTCAGCTGCGGCGTGGTACTTTCTGGGTACGCCGCCGCCCTATGAAACCCCGTCTCAATTTGCCCTGACAATCTTCATAGCGATACTGATAATAGCCTGCCCTTGCGCCCTTGGGCTCGCCACTCCGACCGCGATCATGGTCGGCACTGGCAAGGGAGCGGAATACGGCATCCTGTTCAAAGGAGGTGAAGCGCTCGAGATCACTCATAAACTGAACACCATAGTGTTTGACAAGACGGGAACGATAACCGAGGGCAAGCCGGAGGTTACGGACATCATAGTAGCCAAGGGCTCTGGGATATCGGACGAAAGACATCTCCTTCAGATAACGGCGTCGGCCGAGAGAGGATCTGAACATCCGCTGGCCTCGGCCATTGTCAGGGCCGCCGAGGCACAGGGGCTCGAATGGCTCGAAGTCGATAATTTCCAGGCCCTAACAGGCATGGGAGTCGAGGCCGTCATAGGAGGGGACAGGTTTTTCGTGGGCAATCGGAAGCTGATGGCGGAACTGGGGGCGGCGCTTGGGGAGCTGGAAACGGAGTCGGACCGCCTCGCGGAGGAGGGCAAGACCCCGATGTACGTGCTCTTCGGCGGCAAGCTGGCGGGGATGATAGCGGTGGCCGACGTCGTGAAGCCGAGCAGCGCGGAGGCCATAAGGGTCCTTCGCGATATGGGAATACGGGTGGCGATGATAACCGGCGACAATAAGAAGACGGCAAACGCGATAGCCGGGCAGGTCGGCATCGACATAGTGCTGGCGGAGGTCATGCCGCAGGATAAGTCCAACGAGGTCAAAAAACTTCAGGCGGACGGGCATCTGGTCGGGATGGTCGGGGACGGAATAAACGACGCTCCCGCCCTCGTACAGGCAAACATAGGCATCGCGATAGGCTCCGGGACGGACATAGCGATGGAGTCGGCGGACATAGTTCTCATGAAGAGCGACCTGATGGACGTTCCGACGGCCATATCCCTGAGCCGCAGCACGATACGCAACATCAGGCAAAACCTGTTCTGGGCTTTCGCGTACAACACGGCAGGGATCCCTGTCGCCGCCGGATTGCTGTATCTCTTCGGCGGACCGCTTCTCAACCCTGTTTTCGCGG
>JAISLO010000052.1 GCA_031290815.1 Synergistaceae bacterium
GTGTGCATATACGTCTGCGCGGCCTGAGAGACCACGGACGCGCCGCCTATCATCTTTTGAGCCGCCGTCCTGCTCATATTGACGACCGTCATTCCTAATCCGTATCCAGCGGCGGCCGCTGCGCGCACCATACCGCCGTCCATGCCCGATACAGAGCCGGTCATCACGGACGAGGCGAACTGAGGAACGGCCTTGACCAGCATGTAGAACCCGATCAACGCGCAGGACATGGGCATGAGGAACGAAAAGACGCTTTCCGCGCTTTCGAGCTGCGAGGCGATAAGGCCGGGCCACGTTGACATGATGTTGCGGACTGCCCCGAGGCACAGGCAAAGCATGAGCATCTTGACCCCGACAGAAGCCAGCGCCTTGATGTACCCCATAAACATATCCCTGAAATACCCTATGGCGAAAAACGGCGCGGTAAAGAGCCCGCCTATCAGGATGAAAACCGCCTCTATCTCCACGACTAACACAGTTGAGGCGATCATGAAGAAGAGGCAGTTTATGAGGAAGATCACGAACGTCATACATATAATCAGGCCGATGTCAGTCCAGCCCAGACCGTTCGTGAAATCGACAAGCGGATTCGTGACCTCCGAGAACAAATCCATGAGCCCGCTGAAACTGATGTCCTGACCGGATATCGTCGCCCCTATTTTCTTTATTGACAGGGTTATAAGCGCCAGTCTTTGAGGGGCACTCAGAAGCCATGTGAGCAACCCGACGATGAAGGCGTACCGGACTAACAGGGCTACTATCCCGTCCAGCGTGACGTGTCCCGCCAGCGCCAAATCCTTTATCCCTATATGGCGAACCCGATTACCGCCGTGACCGCGAGAAGCTGCAAGGCAATGGTTCCCGCCTTCTGTAACCAGCCCTCGCAGGCGTTCATTATCGTCATATACAGGTCGGCCATAGCGACGTTCGCTATCTGCGCGTGAGCCGGAGGCGCGGTGCACAGCAAAAACAAAGGGCAGAGAAGAACAACGCCGGCAAACACAATTTTCCTTCGGTCTATAGCCGTCATTATCAGTTCCCCAACCTGTCGATTATGCTCTCGTCCGGGATGTTCACCGGCGTCTCGTTGCCGCGCTTGAAGAAGGATTCGAGGCGTTTGTTGCTCAGGTCGCTCTGCGCTCTTTCAGCCTCATACGCCGTACCGGCCATCTGCGCCTGCATCATCTGGAGCTGGCGCAGCTTCATCGCGTCCTCGGCCATAAAGCCGAGTATCTGGTTCGTCGCCTGGATAAGCTCGTTGCGGCCTTTAGCCGTGCTTGCCTTTTTCTGTATTTCCTCAAGCGCCGAGGCGTCGTCATTGGTCAGTTCCTCGAACGCCACGCCTATCGCCTCCATCGTGTTCCGTACCGTTTCCATCCTGGTATCCACGATCTCACGGTACGTAGTTGAAAAATCCTCAACCCGTGACAGATTGCTCAAATCGGAATACGACTTGAACCGGCGTTTCAGCTCCTCGTCCATGTTGGCGAGGCTGTAGGCCAATCCTTTGGTCTTGTCGATGATCCCCTTGACCTTGGAGTAGACGCCGACGATGCTCTTGATATTCCTGAACAACTGATCCGGTATCGTCAGCGTGTTGTAGATCATGTCCCGGATCATCGTTATCTGGTTCTGTATCTGCTCCGCGAGTTGCGCGACCTGCTCGATAAGCTCGGCGTTGTTGGCGATCTGCGTCATTTCCGTCGCGCCTCCTGTCATGCCGCCGCCGGCGAGGGCGGCATTTGCGATGAAACAGGACAAAACGCACAGGCAAATAAACGTGGTTCTTTTTCTTCTTCTCATACAAACTGCCTCCAATTTCTTTAGATTTTTCCCTCTTCCGCGCGCGCCGCTTCGTGTTCCCCATACTTTTCAAGCCACAAATCCCCCCAATCCTCAAGATTCCTCGATTTAAGCCAGTGTGACGGCCACGTTTCGCCGTGAAGCGACTGCAATTCCCGAATTTTTTTCAAGTCGTCCTTGTTTGACGCGCCGGTGAAAGAGAGCGCGACAGGAGCGAGGCCGAGATCAAAGAGCCGGTAATTGCGGGAATTGGGAGCGGCGTAGTAGTAGTGCCTTTTCATCGTGGCCGTCGCTATGAGCCGCACCTGTTGGCGGTTAAGCCCCAGATGCCCCATGTAGAGTTCCTTCAGGTCGTCGTTCATAGCCGACGGATTCGGGAGCAGAATCCTTGTGAAACAGCTATCCAGAATGGTCTGGCGTATAGGAGAGTTCACTATGTCGGATAGATTCTGCGTCGCCAGTATCACAGCGCAGTTTTTTTTGCGAAGCACGAGCAGCCACTCTTTTATCTTTCGTTGGAACATCTCATGGGAGAGGGCCAGCCAAGCCTCGTCGATGATTATCAATGACGGAGGATTATGTTTGCCCTCGACAGTTGAATCCAATCTCTTTTCAATCTCCCGGAACAGGAACAGCAATATCGGCATGACGAGTTTCGCGTCCATCTGGAAAACATGGTCAAGCTCGAACACGGTAAAGTTTCTGTAGCTGATGTCATTGGATTCCCCGTCGAGCAGCAGCCCGCCGGGACTGTTCCCGGTGTAGTAATCCAGATACTTCCGCAAATCCAGCCCCTGGACCGTGTGGACGAAGTTCGTCAGCGTCCGCATGGAGGATTCGCCGGGAACAGTCGTCGAGGCCATCGTTTCGAGCGCGTCGCTTATGAGAGACCTTTCTTCCGGCGTCGGAGGCGTGCCTTTGCTCAGGACAATCGACGCTTCGAGCCATTCCTGCGCGTCAAGACGTTCTATCGGCGTGTCGAGCGAGGCGAGCGGACAGAAACGCAGCGGGGAATCGTCGGCGCCTATGTCGTAATGCGCGGCGTCGATACAGGCTGAAACGAGCGGATACATCGAATAACCCTTGTCGAAGGCGAAGATACGCGCGCCCTTGTACCGCTCGAACTGGCTTGCTATCATGGCGAGCAGGGTGGACTTGCCGCTTCCCGTAGGGCCGAGAATCAATGTATGCCCAACGTCGCCGTCGTGCAAGTTCAGACGAAACGGTGTCGAGCCGATAGACGCCGCTTGCAGCAATACCGGGCTTTTCGGAGGGAAATGCCCTGACGGGCAGTATTCCTCTCCCGTCCAGTCCGTCGTCGTCGGGATGATGTCGGCAAAGTTCAAACTGCTTATCATGGGCTTTCGGACATTCTCGTACCCGTGTCCCGGCAAAGAACCGAGGAACGCCTCCATCCCGTTGCGATTTTCTATACGAGCGGGGAATCCGCGAAACTCAAACACCTTCAATATCTCCCGCGCCCGCTCCTCAAGCTCTTTAATCTCAGAGCCGCGCGCGAGAACGACGCAGGTGTGATGTCCGTAGCAGATATCCCCGCTGTCAAGCGGCGCGGCCGCCTCGTCGATGTCCGCCACCATGTTCGCCGCGTCCAGGTTCACCGGCGCGTCCGTCCTTCCGAGTATCTGGGACAGGAAACTCCGCGTCTTCTGCGCCCATCGCTTGCGGAGCGAGTTGAGGTGTCCGGAGGCGTCGAGGAAATCCGTGAAGATAAACCTGTGCGACACCCGAACCTCGAAGGGCAGGAGGGAAAGGGAATGGAGAATCCCCGGATAGCTCCCCTGCGGGTAGCCCATTACCGAAACGGCGATTACGTTATTGTCGTCGTAGACCAGTGGATCGCCGACCAACATATCCCGCGCGAGAAGCGTGTCCAGATACGTTGGAGCGGGAGAGGGAAGGTTGACCGGATGCCAGCGTCCGTTTATGACGTAGTTCAAGGCCCGGAGCAGTTCGACGTTCAAAATATCCCCGTAGCCGTCTATCCGCATGACTTCGCATTCCATCCGCTCAAGCCGTATCTGGCGGCTCGCCGTGAGGGAGTTTTCCATCTCGTCCAGCTTGTCCTCGAAATATTTCAGGTTATGCCCCTCAGCGTCCAAATATTCGGATTCGCTGTCGCCCAGCAAAAAACCCGCTATCTTCCTCGCCTTCCCGCGGACTGTTCGAGAATCGGCGGCAGGTACGAGAAGAAAAGAGCTATCTTCGCCTCGTAGTGACGCCCCTCCTGCTGATGGAAGTAATGGCGCTCAAGGTCGATTAGCAGATTCGTCGGCTCGGTGAAACGCCCTGCCGGATATCCTTCGGCGGGTTTTCTCACCATCTCCGCGTGAAGCATCCATCCCCGGCCCAGACGCATGAGGGCTTTGCTGATATAAGCCGACAGCGCCTCCGCTTCTTCCTTAGTGGCGCTCTCCAAATCAGGCCCCTCGTACCAGAAACCGGCCAAGTACGCGCCGTTTTTCATCTCGATGACACGCTCGTTTATAAGCGTCTGGTACAGCAGAAGATCGGCGAATCCCGGCTCCTGTTTCGTTTTCATCATGTCCTGCGATCCCATGTCACCACCTCCTCGCTTTGGGAACGTTTCTGAATCCCGCCGTGCCCGACGCCGGGTATTCGGCCCTGTACCGGACGCTCCGCTTGAACACGTCGCTCATGCCCGGGTCCGCCTTCGCCATGTGAGACAGGGCGGCGCGCCCTATGAAAAAGAGCGCGCCGCCGAGCAGCATGTTGACGAGGTTTTTTGACATGATCCCTCCAGGCCCCGCCAGGAGTGTCACCACCATGCAGAGCATAAGAAAGAGAACGCGGTCGCAGCCCATGACGAGCTGCGGGCGCGTCAGGCTGCGGTGGATTGGGATTATCCTGAGCTGTTCTTCCATAGCGTTGTTCATCGCTCAGACAATCATGGCGCTCTGGAGACCGAACATGGACAACACGGTAGGAGCCGATCCGAGCATCCCTGCCAGAATCGCCGCCATTGCCACCCAGCGCACCCAACCGCCCAGCTCGCTTCCCACGAACGCTATCGCGCAAAATCCGCAGACGATC
>JAISLO010000053.1 GCA_031290815.1 Synergistaceae bacterium
CCGATGAATTCGGGGATAAGCCCGTATCTCAGCAGATCCTCAGACTGAACGCTTTTGAGTATCTCCACATCGGCTCTCTTCGTCTCCGCCTCGCTCACGCCGGGAAGCGAAGATGCGGCATATTTGCCGTAGGAGTTGAAGCCGATCGTCTTCCATACGGCCACTATTATGAGCGACATGAGAGACGTCCTGGAATCCATCAGCCATCGCAGCGGAGGCATGCCGAAGAGCCCCAGTATATAATTCAAGATCCCGGACCTCGGATCCATCATGAACATCCAAAGCGTCGCCACCGCCGCGAAGGAGACAACATGAGGCGTGAAAATTATGCTCTGCGTGAGGTTGCAGATGAAACTGTTCTTGTTCAAAAACAACGCGGCCGCCACGGCCAGAGGCACTGAGATCACGACCGTGCAAAACATGAATATGACTGTGTTCTTAAACACTTTCAGGAAAACGCCGTCAGTGAAAATAGACCTGTAATTCGCGGCTCCGACGAACTCGCTGGTATTTGTGACGTAATCGACGTTGCAGAAGCTGTCGCGGAGGGACATCGACGCCGGCAATACGCTGAAGGCCAGGCACAGGGCGAGCGCTGGCAAAATCAGCGCGTAGGGCGAGAAAGACCTGTTCATTGCGCGGACGCCCTGACCAGGGCCGTGTTTCACGACGCCTCCTCCACTTGTATCTTCATGTCCCGCGCGCGTTCGCCCTTTTCGTCGAAGGCGTACAGGTCGCTTTTCCTGATGAACACATCCAACGACTCTCCTTCTTCAATGCGTTCCGGCCGGCGCGTCTCGAATCGCAGGCCGTCGGCGGCCGTTATTTTGTAGCAATATACGTCCCCCAGATGCTCCCTGGTTGAGACGGAGCCTCTGATAAGCAGGCAGCCCGGTTCCCCGGATCGTCCTATACAAACCTTATGCCCCCTGAACCCAAGGTATGTCCCGTCTTTTTGGGGCAGTATATTCATTCCGGGATCTCCTATGAACCTGGCTGTGAATACGTTGGCGGGATCTCCGTAAACATCCTCGGACGTGCCGTACTGCATTATCCTGCCGTTGTCCATCACCGCGATATAATCCCCCAAGCTCATCGCCTCCTCCTGATCGTGCGTAATATAGATGAATGTCGCTCTCAATTTTCTGTGAATGCGTATCAGCTCGCCGCGCATCTGCGCCCTGAGGCGCGCGTCGAGGTTGGAGAGCGGTTCGTCCATCAGGCACACGTCCGGGCTTTTCGATATGGCTCTCGCGAGAGCGACGCGCTGCCTCTGCCCGCCAGAGAGGGCGAAAGGTTTTGCCCTGGCGTACTCCGTGAGGCCGACCAGCTCCAGCGTTTCAGCGAGTATTTTCTTTATCTCGTCCTTTTTATAGCCGAAATTCCGAAGCCCGAACGATATGTTCTTTTCCACGGTCATATGCGGGTATAGAGCGTAATTTTGAAACACCACCGCGACGCCCCTTTCCCCCGGCTCACTGTGCGTCACGTCGTTTCCGCCTATCCAAATGGATCCCCCGGTGCATTCCTCCAGCCCCGAAATCAAACGGATGAGCGTCGTCTTGCCGCACCCTGACGGCCCGACCAACACTGTGAAAGATCCGGGCTTTATTTCGAGGTTGAAATTCTCCATAACCGTAAATCCGTTAGGGTATGTTTTCTTCAAGTTTCGAATAGAGATCATAGCCATTCTCCCAAAATTGCGATTAACGCGGCAATGTTTATGTGGCGCGGCGTCATCCGCGCCATTTACGCTCGGTTGAAATCAAACCGGTACCAGAGGATGATTGCGTCAGTGTAGTCTGAACCGGTCTCCAATGTCAAGGCCCGCGCGCCAGCGTTCATGCCGGTTTGACATTGGTTTGACATCAGTTTGACATCGGCATCAATGCATCAATGCGTTTGTCCTGTGGCTGCATAAGTTTCGCTTGCCAAGATCACGTATAAATAGATATAATCCTATGCCGATACTTACACAAAGTTCCTGGCCTCTGGGTTTAAGGCCTCTCATGGAACAGGAGGCAGTATCATTATGGAAGTGTTAAAAATCTCCGCCAATTCCAAACCTAAATTTGTTGCGGGAGCGATAGCCGCAGCGGTGCGCAATGAAGGCGGTGCCGAGATACATGCTATAGGGGCCGGCGCGGTCAACCAAGCCATCAAGTCCGTAGCGATCGCCAGAGGTTATGTCGTCTCGAACGACATTGATCTGGTCTGCATTCCGACGTTTACAAAAATCAATGTAGACGGCGTGGAAAAAACCGGGATAAAATTGCTGGTCACAGTGCGTCAACGCGAGGCAGACAGTTGATGCTGATTTGAAACTAGGGCCTGACGTTAAAAGCTTTTAAGGAAACGCTGATTAAATCGCCAAAACGGAATTTAGCTGTTCGGAATGTGGGCTCGGATCAGGGTTTAAATCTTTACCCTTTAGGCCCCTAGCATTAAATCAGTCTTTTCTTAAATCGTCAAAACGAAATTCACAGGGGGAAACCGCATGGATATGATAAAGGCTCCGAGAGGGACTAAAGACGTGCTCGGAGACGAGTCCTGGAAATGGTCGAAAGTCTTGAAGGTCTGCGAAGGGGTGGCCCAAGACTTTGGCTACGCAGAGACGCTGCTGCCGATATTC
>JAISLO010000054.1 GCA_031290815.1 Synergistaceae bacterium
CCGGAACGCCCTCTAGCAGAGACGTTATCTTGGCGTCGAGCCCCCTCGAGTCCGACTCGAACCAGCCGTCAACCGGCGGACTCAGGTTTGGAATCGTGAGAACGACCTTCCACCTGGGAGCCCTCGCGCGCTTCTCCAGGGCGATCCGTACGTCAGTGCCTGTCCACGAAATGCTCCTCACGCTGTAACCCGAGAGAAGCTTGTCTGCGACTACCTTGAGGAGGGACTCCTTATATGACGGCGGCTCCTCCGGTGGAATATGGTCATAGACAGCCCCAAGACTTCTCTCCGCTCCGGCAGTGAGCCAGGGGTTCAGCCCCTCCACGCTCACCGCTGCCATGAGAGGAGAGGCCTGGGCGAGGAAAAAGAGAAAAAATAGGGCCGCCGCAACAACAAACGGAGTTGCGACGGGACGAACAGCCACAACTCCACGGATATATTCGAAACGTACCTGGGCCCTCCTAGAACATCTCGCCAAATCCGAAGTGCACCCTCGATTCCTCGTCACCCTGGGCGAAATCGAGCCTGAGATTGCCCAGGGGCGTGCGAACCCTAACCCCCATGCCGTATGATTCCGCAAGGTCGCCGAAGTCGAAATCCTCTCCCCTGTAGCTGTCCCACACCTTTCCGGTGTCGTAGAAAAGCACCAGGGACGCGCTCTTGTGAACAGGCAGACGCATCTCCGCGTTGAACAGAAAGATCTGATCTCCCCGGAAGCGTTTGTCCTTGTACCCCCGAAGCGTGTTGTCTCCGCCGATCGTATAATCGACGGCCCAGGGCAGATAACCGTCGGCGTCCCCCGCGATGAGGCGGGCCGCGAGTATGGGCGGTATGTCGTCAACGGTAAAGTTCCGCTCGAACATCTCCGTCAGCATACTGAGTGAGACGTAGTAACGCAGTTCCAGCCAGTACTTCCAATAAGACCAATCGCTGTTCAGCGCCTCCATGCCCTTTTCGACGTTGATCGCCTCGACGTCTCCCTTTGGATACGACGTATAGGGATCCATGTTGTCCCTCGTTATTCTTCCAGTTATCATGAAGTTTCTTCCGCTTTCCATCTCCTCCAGCTGCGGCTGTGTGGGAGACGCTCCCTCTTGCGGCGCTATGTCGACGTTCTGCCACTCCGTCGTGAGGTACCAGCTGAACTTCGACCGCTCCGAGAACTTCCGGCCCGCTCCAATATACACGCCCTCCCTGTCCTCGTTGTAGTCGAACTGGTACGCGTCATCGTCGTAATACGCCAGATCGTCCCAGGCGCGCTTATATGCCCCGACCTTCCAGGCGAACACCTTGTGATCCATGTACGGCTGCTCGAGGGTAAGCCAATACTGTTCCCTGTCCCCAAGGTCAAAGCCTATACCAAATCTCTCCCCTCGTCCTCCCCAGTTGCTGTCGTTGTATGACAGTCCGCCGCTGAACCCGCTCTGGGTTCCGTAGCCAACCGATATGCCGATGCGGCCGGTCTTTGCCTCCACCACGGTGAGGATGAGGTTTATTATCTCGGGCGATTCCGCAGGCTCGAAGCCGACGTTGACATCCTCGAAGTACCCCGAGCCCTGAAGCTTGCTCAACGTATACCGCAGCCTGGTCGCGTTGAAGAAGTCCCCTTCCTTGACGCTGAGCTGACGCTCTATCACGTAGGTCTTAGTCCTCTTGTTTCCCTGGATTATTATCTCGCCCAGCTTGGGCTCGGATATGTACACGTTGACCACAGTGCCTTCGATCTGAACATCGTTGACGCGAGCCATGACGTATCCGTCCTGCTGATATTTCTCCTTTACGCGCTGCAGGTCATTTCGGAAGAAGACGCGGTTGAATATCATCCCGGGCTTGGTAAAGCAGATCTCCTTCAATGTATCGGAGGAATATATTTCGTTGCCGAAGAATTTTATGTCCTCTATCGACGGGTTCTCGACAACCGTGAATATGACGTTCGAGCCGCCGCTCTCATCCACTATTCTGTAGTCGACGGTCGAGAAGAATCCCAACTCGAATATAGCGTCAGCGTCCTTTCCAAGCCTGTTCTGGTCCATCGGCGAACCGACCTTGGATGTGACGACCGAGAGGATGTAATCTTTGTTAACCTCAGAGTTTCCCTCGACAGAAACGGAGAGAAGCGGGAGGGATTGAAACACCGGCCTCCTGCCGCCCCTTTCCCTCGGTCTGCCGTCTGAAAGCGGTTCAGGCTCGTTCCGGGACATCTCGGAGGTGTCTATGTCAGGCACCGGCTTTCTCTCGGCCTCTGGGTTTCCGATGACTATCGGAACGCCGCCGATTTCGCTCTCGTCGGCGGCCTCGCTCGTCGCCGGTTGGACCAGGAACGCCATCGACATCAGAACCGCGGCTGCGCACGCACGCCTCCACCCCCGGAAACATCCAGAATCAACGCCACAATTCAAATTAAAGCGCAATACAAATCATCTCCCACCGTACGTCTCTTCATACTATGTGCCTTAACCGCCTACGGGTATACGCTCACCGCGCGCTCTGAAACCCGAAGAGCCCTCTGTCCAACCTGGATGAGCGATATCACGTCATCCGCCGACGGTTCGCGCTGCTCCGGCGCTTCCTTGACCGGCTGGGTCTCAGCAACCCTCCGTTGCAATTCCGTAGAAGCCGCGACTTTCGCGACCGTCCGCCGAGGCACTTCGGTCGGCGTCGTTTCAGCCTCACGGCCAACCTTCGTCCCGTCAGTCTGAGCGGACACATCCACAACCGCAGCGTTTAAATCCTCATACGGAGCCGCCGATCCTTTGTTCCCTCCGCTCAAAGTCAGTTTCAGCGCGTTCAAGATCTCTCCCTCGCTGACTGTCAAAAGCTCAGCCGGCTCTTCGGAAAAAAACTCCCGCGGCCTGTCCTGATCGAGCGAGATCGGAAGCACTGACGACATGATTATGAGCGTGACAATGGACAACACCCTGATCCCGGCCAGAAAACACGCCGCCAAGGGCTTTCGCTCGGCGGGGTTTGCCTCGTTCCCCACAGTCCGCCACAGATCCTCACGCAACCCCTTGGTCTCGGCCTCCATGCACTCCATCTCCATGAGGGCCGAACTCCACGCTCCGCAGCCGCACGCCGACATAAGCCGTCTCAGCCAGCGCTCAATCCTCCTCAACCGTCTGTCGAATGACGCAACTCCTTTTTCTTCCACCTTGCCACACCTCCGGCATCAACAGCAAACTCAATAAATTTTCACATGTCAGGCCTCGGATGTGGCATCCCCCCTGGCGAACCAGCATCGCAGCCGGGAAATTGCCTTGCGTTGAAGCCTGTATACGTGACTCACTCCAACGCCCTGTTCGACGGCTACTTCGGCCGCCCGCCGTCCCTCTATGACCAGTGAGCTTATGACTTCCTTCTCCTTGCGGGGAAGGTGTTCGAATCCTTCTTTTATGGCGAGCTGCCACTCGATCTTGTCGATGTCCGCCTCAAAGGAATCAGCCCTCTCCAGAAACTCGTCCTCCACAGGCCTCGGGGCTTTTGCCTCCGAGCGCTGGAGGAAATTGACCATCCTGCCGCGCACCTTGTAATACGCATATGTTATAAATCTGTTGCTGCGGCTGACGTCAAAATTGTCCACCGCCGAGATGAGGCCCACCATGCCCTCCTGAACGAGATCGGGATAAGAGTTGTACGGCGCTCTGAATTTTTGGGCCAGCCAGAAGACCATTGGTCTGTACGCCATTATTATTCTCTCTCTCGACTCGTCGTCTCCGACGCCGACCAAATCCCACAGCATTCTCTCCTCTGCCGGGTCCATCGATGAGACGCTTTTTTCGTCCCTCACGCCAGCACCTCCCGCTTTTCGGCACACAATCCTTCATGAAGGCTGATTAATCGTAACTGGTTGGTCCCGCGCAGTAAAGGTTTAAAACCCGACACAGCCTGCACTTTAAAACGGCCGACTCGTATCTTGTCGATTTAATCAACACCTTCCAGCGTATCATAACACATTACGCATCGCCTGTGAACGACCCGGGCTACAGCGGAAAAGAGAGGGCCTCGGCGGATCTCTCGTCGAGCGCCCTGCAGTGATGGGTGTCGTTCAGCGTATGCAGCGACGGTCTGCCCCCCCATATATCGACTACGGTTATAGAGCAGTTATCCATGCGCATCCTCCATGTGATGTTCATATCGTCAAATTTCATCATTACGGCGAGCAGCGCTCTCAGACTGCCGCCGTGCGCTATGACGAACGTAACTTCGCCCGGCATCCCGGACTCGATCAGGTTGCGCGCCGCTCGGGACACCCTGTTTATTACATCCTCCAGAGCCTCTCCCTCGCTAGGCATGACCGAGAAGGGCGCTGCGCGCCACATGACGAGCTTCTCTCCGTCAAGCGCTTTCACTTCGTCTGGTGTCAGTCCCTCCCATATGCCAAAGCATATCTCGCGAAGATCGGGGGTTTTCTCTATCTCAACGCTGCTGTCGTTATGCTCCATTATTATACGCGCGGTTTCGTAAGCGCGGGACAGCGGACTCGACACGACGCGCGCCGGGATAGTAGTTCTCAGTCTCACGCCGAGTTTGCGTGCCTGTTCCCGACCGTTTTCGCAGAGCTCTGTATCGGAACTGCCCTGGTATCTGAACGACTTATTCCAAATCGTTTCGCCGTGTCTTATCAAAAAAAATCTGTGGCGGCTCTCTCTGTTCATTCGATGCCCCATCCCCTGGAATCATGTTTGTGCATAGTAATTCGCATCCGACTCGGATGTTATCATCAACTTCCACTTATGTATAGCCGCGTGGTTAAACCATTTTAAAGTCAGGCAGCTGAAGGGTAAAGAGTTGAAATCCAGCCGGACAAAAAAGGAGAGAGCAAATAAAAAAACAGAGCCCTGGCGCGGGCTCTGCCTCGATTGATCTCTGAAGTTATTCCAGACGCCTACTTGGAGAACAACTCGACTACAAGTATCTCGTTCACGTCGACCGGGATCTCGTTGCGCAGCGGTTCCCTGGTCAATGTCCCGCTGAACTGCTCCAGGTTTTTCTCTATGAAAGGAACCTCAAAACTTCTCAGATCCTGGAAGTTCGTCCTGAACTGCTCGTTTTCGCGGGATTTTTCACAAAGCGAGATCACGTCGCCAGGTCTGCACGAGTACGACGGGATGTCGACCTTGCGTCCGTTGACGAGGACGTGCCCGTGATTCACTATCTGGCGGGACTGACGGATGGACCGCCCAAAACCGATACGATAGACGATGTTGTCCAACCGGCACTCGAGTCCCTTCAACATCGCGACGCCAGTCGCCTCGGAACTCTTCTGGCCTCGCTCGTAATAGCGCACGAACTGACGTTCCAGGACTCCGTAATAGGCCTTGATCTTCTGTTTTTCCATCAGCTGAAGTCCGTACTCGGACGTCTTCTTGCCTGCGCGGCCGGCCTTCTGTGCCTGACCGCTGACCCTCTTCAGGGCCTTGGGGTGGTTGTAAACATTAACGCCCAGCCGGCGGCAAAGCTTGAATCTGGGCTCCCTTCTGGTTGCCATGACGACACTCCCTCGACATATAATTTAATATATTCCGGGAACCAACGGTCCGATGACCTCAGTCCCTTTTATTCAGCTAAAAGATTCTACCACCGAGAAGTAAAAAAGTAAATAATCCAAAAAAGCCAGGTGGGTGTCCAAAAAAGCCAAGCTGGGACAGGGCAAACGCATCAAAATACTGATCAATATAGACAAAGAGACCGGAAGTGTTGATAACGATAAATATAAAAACATAAAAGCGGAATTTTTTTGTTGGATATTCTGGCGATAGTATTATGTGCTGTGTTCTGCTGAGCCAAAGAAGAAGTTTTTTCATACTTTTGGAAAATTACCAAACAACATACTATCTCACGATACCGATAAAATCGTGGGATATTGATCTTCTTGCCAGGATTGTTAGTTCAGATACATCAAAAAGTCTTCATTAACTCCAGCAAATAACGGTTGTCCCAACCTGCTTTCAGCCTCTTGCCTCTTAAACTGATTTTTGATGCTTTATTTTTTTTCACAAGATTTA
>JAISLO010000055.1 GCA_031290815.1 Synergistaceae bacterium
ACTGTCTCTGAGAAAAGGCGCTGAGAGCGAACTGAAGCAGCCACAAGGCAAAACAAATTCTTTTAGCGAGATTCGAGCTCGAAACATGCCCTCCATGAGACGAGGCTGTATTCAAAAAAATCGCCCTCCTTCCTCTTGCCGTTACCATGCTGAAATCTTGTGATGTTTTTTTCGGCATTGCTACTGGAAAGTTTAAGATTCATGTTTGCCAATTCAAGATCCTTAGCCTTGTCTACCTCGCCAGAGTCCGAGAGGGTATAATTTGGTCGAAAGAAGAACTTCGACTGCAATAAACTTGTTTCCCCTCGCAAAACCGTATGTGAAAGCAGTGATCATGCGGCTTCGGATCATATCGTCGACGTAAACGATATGGATTGTATGCCGGCAGGACGCGCCGTCACGTCCATATCTTCCATGACGGATCCGGCGTGAGTGAGAGGTCTGAGCGTCCGCCGCGCGAGTATGACGCATAGCCTGCGGCCGCTATCATTATCGCGTTGTCCGTACAGTACTTCGCGGGCGGGAGAAATACTTCAAAACCCTTCCGCCTCCCCAGTTCGACCAGCGCATTCCTCAGGTTTGCGTTAGCCGCCACGCCGCCGGACAGGGTCACCCTGCCGACCTTCGTTCGCTCGACGGCGATCTCCAACTTCACCAGAAGCGACTCCGTCACAGCCCTTTGGAACGAGGCGCAGACGTCGGCTGTGGGAATCTCACCCTTTGCCTTCAGCAGAGCCGTTCGGAGCGACGTCTTGATCCCGCTGAAGCTGAATTCGACCTCGCCGGAATCCCTCATGGCCACCGGAAACGCAAAGGCGAATGGATCGCCGCCGGCCGCCATCCTCTCGATGACAGGCCCTCCCGGATACCCGAGCCCAAGCATCTTGGCCGCCTTATCGTATGCCTCGCCCGCAGCGTCGTCCCTCGTCGCGCCGAGCAGGGAATACTCCCCATAATCTCGCGCCAGGATCACCTCGGTGTGCCCGCCGGACACTATCATGCACAGGAACGGAGGCCGGAGCTCGGGATGCGACATGATGTTCGCGTAGAGATGCCCTTCGAGATGATTGACGCCTATAATGGGCGTTCCCCATCCCTGCGACAGCGCCTTCGCCGACATGACCCCCACCAGCAGCGAGCCCATCAGCCCCGGCCCCGATGTTACCGCGATGAGACCTATATCTCTTGGAGAAACGCCCGTCTTGGCAAGGAGAGCGCGAAGCAACGGCAGCAACGCCTCCTGGTGTTTTCTCGATGCGAGCTCCGGCACTACGCCGCCGAACGGGGAGTGATCGGCTATCTGGCTCGATATCACATCGCCAACTTCCGTCGAACCTCCCTCCAAAATCGCGAGCGCCGTGTCGTCACAGCTCGTCTCGATTCCAAGCGTCAGAATGTTCACGCAGGCCCGGCCGCCTCTGATTCGGAGGAGAGATCCGACGCCAGGATCAGCGGCCGCAGCTCCCGCATGAGCAGCTCGGCCCGCAATTCCCCGAACAGCTCTTCGCCCTTCTGCGCTCGCCCTTTACGTGGACGAGCACCTTGCATCTGCACGACGGACATCGGCTTGCAAATCCCTCGGTCTCAAACTGTTTGCCGCATTCGGCACATCTGTACTCGTGCACGCGAGTCATCTCCTTCGAAAATTAACGTAAAGCCCTGATTTACCATGCCCTCATTCAATTATACCCTCTTCCCTCCGCCGCGCAAGCGCGGCCCTGATCCATCCCCACTCGGGACAGCGGAGGAAAACTGTCGCGGCCGCGTAAGACGCTCCGCCCAGCGTAACTGCGGTCAACACCCACGCCAAACGGAGGGCAAACGATCCTCCCGCCGGATACGGACATGCTCGCGCCGCGGCCAGGATCGCGCCTGTCATGACAGAACATGACAGGACGAGGCGGATGAACCATGACGCCCCGAATATGCCTATTCCTCTCCCAATGCTTCCCGACAGATACCGCGCGGCCACGAAGGCGGCGCACGTAAAGGCGCACGACGTCCCCATGGCTAGGCCCGCGTAGGAGAAGCGCATCATGAGCGCGCCGCCCAGCACGAGATTCGCGCAGACCGTGAACGCGGTGACCTTCACCGCCGCCTTGGGCATCGTCCTGGCATAGAGGGCCCGCATCAGCACCGTGTTGCAAGCTGTTCCCGGAAGACCGGCCGCGTAACACGCGAGCGCTCCGCTGGTGGTCGTCCAAGCCCATTCGTCGAACGCCCCGCGCATCAGCAGCACGTGCACGATCGGGCGCGCGATGAGGATCAGTCCGATCGCCGCCGGCAGGACGATGAACATGTTGAATCTCAGCGCGTCGCGGATGAAGGCCCGAAATTCCTCAGAGTCCTCCGGGGCTATCCGGGAGAGCATCGGCAGGACGGCCTGAGATATCGCTATGACGAACAGCCCCAGCGGAAGCTGGATTATCCTGTCGGCGTAGTTGAGGGCCGAGATGACTCCCCCCTCCAGGAACGAACCAAGCACCCTGCTTATCACGGGGTTTATCTGATTCAGCGACAGACCGGCGGCATAGGGGAGAAACAGCGCCAAGCACTCCCGCAGGTCGCGGTTCCCAGTGTCGGGAAATGACGGGACGAGGCCGATCCCCATGCGGCATGCCCAGAAGCACTGCAGCAGCATACTGCACGCCCCTCCGGCAAGAACAGCCGCCGGCAGGGACCATATCGTCCCTCCGCTCTTGAAGAGCGCCAATACTGTGATGAACGCGATGTTGCTCGCGGCAGGCGCGACGGATGGCACGAAGAAGCTGCCGACGCTGTTCAAAACGCCCATTGCGAGAGCTCCGACGGAGACGAACAGGAGGAAGGGGAACATCGCCCGGGACAGCGAAACGGCAAGCCGGCTGTGCTCTCCCTCGAAACCGGGCGCTATTATCCGGACCAGCAGCGGCGAGACCAGCACTCCCAACAGAACGACGGCGGAACATGCGGCGATGAGTATAAAGAGCGTGTCTCGCGCGAGTTTCCTCGCCGAATCAGCGCCATCCCTGCCATAGACACGAGAAAAGACGGGGACGAAGGACGCGGACAGAGCGCCCTCCGCCAGCAGTTGGCGGGCCAGGTTGGCTAGCGTATACGACACGTAGAACGCGTCCATGGCTCGGGTGGCCCCAAAGAGCGCAGCGACCATGACCTCGCGAGCGAGGCCCAAAATCCGGCTGAGCAGCGTGCCGGCCATCATGCGGAGCGCCCTGCCCACCATGCCGGCCATGTCGGCCCTGCCGCCGCGCGCTACCATTCAAAGCGGTCCCCGAGATAATACTTTATGGCGCGAGGATCGTTCGCCACCACATCCGGCGGGCCGTCTACGACGATGCTCCCCTGGTGCATGATATAAGTCCTGTCGGTGATCGCAAGGGTCTCTCTGACGTTGTGGTCCGTGAGCAGTATGCCGTAGCCCCTGGCCCGGAGATCGCTTATCACCTCTTGCAGGTCTGCCACAGCTACGGGGTCTATCCCGCTGAAAGGCTCGTCGAGCAGGATAAACGACGGATCCATCGCAAGACAGCGCGCGATCTCCACGCGCCGCCTCTCACCTCCGGACAGGGCGTATCCGGCCTCGGTCGCTATGTGTCCCAGGCCGAGCTCGTCGACGAGTTTGTCGCAGACGGCTCCGGCCATCGGCTCCTCGATCCCCCTCTGGGCCAGCACAAGCCGCAGGTTGTCCAGGACGTTGAGCCTCCTGAATATCGACGCCTCCTGCGGCAGATACCCTATCCCCATCCTTGCGCGCATGTACATTGGGAGTGAGGTCACGTCATTTTCGGATATCATGACTTGCCCGGAGTCTGGAAGGATCCTGCCGACCATCATGTAGAAGGTGGTGCTCTTTCCGGCGCCGTTGGCGCCAAGGAGGCCGACTATCTCCCCCCTCGACACCGTCAGATCTACTCCGTTCACGACAACCCTGTTTTTGAAGCTCTTTCTCAGGTTTTGAACGTAGAGGACATTTCTCTCTGAGCTCATGACGGGTCCTTTGTCTGTCAATTCATCACGGCGTTCCAAAGGTCAGCGTCGGCTGTCCCAGAGCTTCGACTCGCCCCGAACCGAGGTGGTAGACCACGCTGCTTGCCTTGAGCCTCTGGTCTCCGCGCACCACTACCGCGTTGCCGGTCACGACGATCGTGCCTCTCGCCAGCGAGTACACGCCCTTGTCCCCAGTCACCGTGGATGTCACACCCTTGTTGTCCAGCATATCGATAGACACGTTCCCGTCGGTTATCATCTCGACGATCTTCGCCCCGTCGAAGATGCCGTTGGCGCTCTTCGAGGACAAGCGCACGCCCCGGGAGCGGTCCGTGTATTCCCTGACGCCGCTCGCCCAGAACTGATCCCCGCTCCTGGCCGCGAGGTCTGAATCTATGGAGAACTCTTCAAACGTTCCGAGCACGCTTCCCTTGGCCTTGTAATTGTTTTCCCCGATATCCCACGTCACGCTCTGAGCCGTGAGCCTGTCGCCCCGCCTGGTCATGACGACGTCGCCGGAGGCCGTGATCCTCCTCACTGGCTCGGGCCCCCCCGTGTTTGACAGACTCATGGCATCGCAGGTTATCTCGATGGACTCACGCTTGAAACTGCCCCTGACGTTGCCGTTCGCCGTGAAGACCTTGCCGTTGACGTCCCCGCCCCCCCTGTCGCTGAACAGCTCTCCATCCGGACTCGTGAAATGAACGTCCCCGGATGCCGCCACCCAGCCGGTCTTCGAATCGTAGCTCAGGGAACCGGCGGTGAGGACAGCCTCGCCGGCCGCGTGCGCCGCGCCGGCAAAGGCCGATAAAATTCCGGCCGCGACAAGCATTAACACTCCGGCTCGCCATGCCGTGACCGGTCGGTTAGTATGCGTCATGAAAGAAAAACCTCCTCCCTGTATTGGGAATCGCTTATCAAGCCGATGAAACGAAACCCCTCCGCTAAGCGCTGTGCGCCGCTTGTTCCAGCCTCCTAATCTCCACTATCTCATTCACGATAAAGGCTGCGGCCAGAATCGCCGCCGCGAGATCGGCCACCGGGCCCGCGTACATGATGCCGTCTATACCCCAATACATCGGAAAAATTATTATGAGGGGAAGCAGGAAGAGGATCTGTCTCGTCAAGGATATAAAAAATCCCCTCGTAGCCTTGCCTATGGACGTGAAGAAGTTGGCGGTGACCGGCTGTATTCCGTTTGTAAACGTCATGAAAAGAAATATCCTGAAATATCTCTCCACGAAGTGATAGTAGTCCTCCGTTCCCCTTCCGAAGAGGCTGATTATCTCCCTTGGGAAGCATTGAAACATGACGAACGCAAATACGGAGAGGGCTGTCGCTATGCTGAGCGTGAATCGAAACGTCTGAATGACCCGCGCGTAGTTTCTCGCGCCGTAATTGAACCCGATTATCGGCTGCCCCCCCTGGGCCAGGCCGATTACAACGGACAGGAATATCATGTTGACCTTTGTGATGACGCCGGCCGCAGCGAGCGGTATGTCGCCGCCATACCTGGAGAGGCTTCCGTAATACGAAAGCGTATTGTTCAAGGCTATCTGCACGCACATCATGGCGAACTGGTTGAAGCACGACGCGGCGCCCAACGAGGCTATCGCCGAGATCCTGCGATGGTTCGGGATGAAATAGCGCTTGTAAAGCTTGACTCCTCTGTAATTCAGGAGGTAGCGCACTGCGAATATCCAGCCGACGAACTGAGACAGCACCGTAGCCCACGCTGCGCCAGCTATGCCCATGTCCAGCACGAAGATGAATATGGGGTCGAGCACAGTGTTCAGAATAGCGCCTACGAGAACGCAGAACATGGAGTATTTGGGGCTGCCATCCGCGCGGATGAGATGTCCTCCGCTTATCGTCATCACAAGAAACGGCATCCCCAGCGACGTTATTCCGGTGTATGACACGGCATACGGCATGACATTCTCCGTCGCGCCAAAGGAGGCGAGAACTTGACCTAGCATCGCGCGCGCCGCAACGCATATTACCACCCCGCCGACGGCGGAGAGGGTGATCGCGTTCGCCACGATACGCCCCGCTTCATCCCTGTTGCCCCTGCCAAGCTGCAGGCTGTAGTTCGAGGCCCCTCCGATGCCAAGAAGCAATCCGACGGAGGTGCACACCGTGACCAGCGGCAGCGCGACATTTGTAGCCGCGTTGCCGAGAATTCCCACGCCGCGTCCGATGAAAATCTGATCCACAATATTATAGAGGGCGCCGCTGAGCATCGCTATGATGCTGGGAATGGCGAACTTTATCAGCAGTCTGCCGACATTGCCCGTGGCAAGGGGGTGCTTGGCGGTGTCAAGTGTGCCTTGATCTGTCATCGAGCATCTCCAGGAGTTTTAGAATAGAGGGCTGATCTGTCGCGTCCGTGTCAGGCATGTTCGGCGTTCAGCGCTTCGAGAAACGCTGAACGGCGCGGCGCTTTACGCCGCCAGCCCAGAACTCCGCTCGCGGCGAAACAGTCCCCGCCGCGTCCGTCAGTAGTACACCGACAGTATGAGATACAACCTGCCCTCCCCGATCTTGAAGGGAAGCGTGAAGCTCTTCGCATCGGCCTTGGCAGGCACTGCTTTTATGTTAGTCCCCGAGAGAACCTGAGGCGGCGTTATATCGACCTCCGTGATGTTCGACTTGATTATGGCCTGTCCGCTTATCATG
>JAISLO010000056.1 GCA_031290815.1 Synergistaceae bacterium
GACAACCTCGAAGCCGATGTGTACAAAAAAATCGGGTTCAGGTCCGTCAGGAAGCTTGGATTTGTCGATATAAACGGACTCAAATTTATGCTGACCCACGATCCCTGTATGGTTCAACCAAGAAACACGCTGGCGATATGCGGCCATATCCACACGTTGTTCGCGGAGAACTGGCAGCCGTCACGGAATACGCTCACTATCAACGTTTGCGTCGAGATGCGAAATTACGAGCCCGTTTCAGAGGCCGAAATCTTCGAGACAGTGATGAGATCAGAGTACAAGACGTGATCTCAACTGATTCCGCCTCTTCGTGATGCCCGTCGAGAACAAGGCGTTTGATGTTTTCCGGCTTGAACGTAACGCAATGGAGCTGCAGGGTGGAGGTGTTCGTCTGTGAGTGCAAGGGATTTCAGTGAAGAAACGTTTTCCGGCGATCTTTCTCAGAACTATGAACGGCTGATGAACAATCCTGCGATGCTGAGCAGAGTTTCATCCTTTATGAAACTCGTCTCAGGCGGCATCGACGATCTCATCTCGGACATACTCTCCGAGATGAGGGAGGCCACGTCTGCGGACGCGGCGTCGATTTATATCGCTGACAGGGATGTTCTCCGCTTTGTGTACGTTCAAAACGAAACCCTAGAGAGCACTGAAAAAATGGACGAAATATTTCTCGGCAAAACGATAGAAATAAACGAGGGTTCGATGTGCGGTTATGTCGCGATGACCATGGAGCCTCTGATAGTCCGTGACGCCAGGGCCGAGTGCAACAGCGCGAAATTCCGCCTCAACGCCAACTACGACGATCAGGCCAACTACTCCACCGTCTCCGCGATCACGGTCCCGATACTCGATGACGGGAAGAAACTGGCCGGGGTCCTTCAGCTCATAAACCACAAGGACGCCAACGGCGAGCCTTCACCCTTCGAGGGCTGGATGTACGAGTACGTCATGCTGCTGGTGGAACGATTCTTCCCGCTGCTGTCTCACTCGTTCGAGAGATATCGCGACACGAACGAGCATCCGTGGAGCGGCCGGTCTCTGATAGAGATATGGCGCAACTGCGGAACGTCAAGGGCGAGCGACATACTGATGACGATCAAGGAACGGCTGTCCAAGTCCGCGCTTCGCAGCGAGAGGCTTCCCTGGCTGAATGACAGCGGCGTGGTATGGACGGACCGGGGAAGAAACAAGGAGTCCAACATCGCAAAACGCCTGCTGGCCTTCTCACATTATGTGAACAAATTCGAGGAACTGGGGACGATAATAGAGATGATGCTGACCGAGGCGCGTGACGCGACCAGAGCGGACGGCGGCACCTTCTACCTCGTCACCGACTGCGGCAGAAAACTGCGGTTCGCGTATGTCCAAAACGATACGTTATTCTCGGACAATTCAAACAGAAACCACTACATCAACGAGGAGGTCCCCATAGACAGATCGTCGATAAGCGGTTACGTCGCCCTGGAGAAGCAAATCCTGAACATCCCTGACGTCGGTGTTCTTCCCGAGGACGCGCCCTACTCCTTCAACCGTTCATTCGATAACACATCGGGATACAAGACGACGTCGGTTCTGACCGTGCCGGTTCTGGGCTCCGGCGACGTGGTCATAGCCGTCATTCAGCTGATCAATTGCAAGAACCTCCAGGGAGAGGTCAAGGCTTTCAGCGTCGAGGACGCGAGGTATGCGGACCTCCTGTCGGGGCAGACCATGCCCTATCTGACGAGGTCGATCATGACGAGGCGGCTCATCGAAACGATGATCAACATGTCAAACCTCCGAGATCCGACCGAGACCGGCGCGCACGCTCACCGGGTCGCTTCCCTGGCTGCCGAGATATATCATAGATGGGCAGAGAACAAAAAAATCGACATCGAGGAGATACGGACGGAAAAGGACTCGCTTCGGCTGGCCGCCATGCTTCACGATATAGGCAAGATATCGGTGCCGGATTCCATTTTGAAAAAAAAGGGCAGTCTGACGGAGGAAGAGATCGAAACGATGCGGACGCACTGCGCGAAGGGCGCGTCAATGTACCTGGCCGCCGAGACCAGGCTGGAGCGGACTGCGTATGAAGTCACCCTGCATCATCATCAGAGATGGGACGGCAAAGGATACACCGGCGACCCGGACATCCCCCCCCTCGCCGGCAGCGACATTCCGATTTACGCCAGGATAACGTCGGTCGCCGATGTGCTGGATGCCCTGGTATTCTCCAGGAGCTACAAACCAGCGCGGGACTTCAGAGGAGTAATGGCCGACATCCGCAAGGCCGCCGGAACACAATTCGATCCGGAGGTTGTGGATGCCGCAGAACAGGTCGCGGATGTCCTGGAGGCGATAATCGCCAGGTATCGGGTCAATCCCTGACAGGCGCCGCCTTGGCGCGGCGAATCTCTTCTATGGCGCGGCGGGCCTTTTCCGCGCCTTCCGAGAGGTCGCGTCTGGCTTCTTCTTTTGTCATTTTCGCGCGGCGCTTTGCGTTCTCTGTCCTAATCTCATGGATTTCATCACAGTCGAATATCATGATTACTCATCTCCTTCAAGTAATATTAACGGCGATAAAATGCGGATAGCGCAG
>JAISLO010000057.1 GCA_031290815.1 Synergistaceae bacterium
TCAACGGTAAGACCTGAACTCAGGCAAAGAATTTCAGCAGCACACAATTTCGTACACATAAAAATTTCGCATATCCATAAAACACGATTATCACAAATTCAAGAGAATTTATTGTGTACTCGTCCTCGGCACCATTTCTAAAAACAAGACAATCCAAGAAAGTCTAAAAACCCCGTCCAGGACGGTTTTTTTGGGGGTGTGCGTACGGCATGGACGCGAGAGCGGAAAGATTTACCTGCGAACGAACCCCTCTTGCACAAATAAGAAGGAACATACGAAAAGAGCTTAAATTGACAACAGTGATATCCAGACGTCTAAAGGGTTCGTGTATCTTGCAGCTATAATGGACTGGCACAGTCGCTATGTTATATCGTGGGAGCTCTCTAACAGCATGGAGTCGTCGTTTTGTGTATGGAGGGCAGAGGTCGTTGTATGGACAATATTTTCATAGAGAGATTATGGCGCAGCGTAAAATATGAGGAGGTGTACATAAAGAGGGCATGGAAAAAGGTAAGCTGGCCGTTGCCCGCTCGATGCGTTCCGATGGGCTTCCGATTGAAACGATTAAGAAATACACAGCGATGTCCGAGAACGATATACTCCAATTTTGAGATAGGCTCGCTTGCACCGCCAAATATCCCCATTGTCCGTTTGGTTATTGCCGCAGTCTGCCTGCGGCAATCTGTTTCTCTTTGCAATTTTTTTTAAATTCTTCGGGTGACACGCGCCGGATTTGTTCTTGACAAATGATCCTTACTTTAGTATATTAGAAATACATAATATACTTATTGAGGTGATGCTATGCCGCCGGTTCGGAAAGTGGCCAGAGTTTCAGAAGAATGCGTCTCATGTGGGAACTGCGCGAAGGTTTGTCCGTTGGGTGCCATTTCGATTTACTTGGGGTTGTTCGCCGTGGTTGACGGAGACAAATGCGTGGGCTGCGGCAAGTGTGAGAGGACCTGTCCCGCAGGCGTCATTTCGATGACGAATAGGGAGGCAGCCTGAATGAAAAAGAAGAAATGGTACGATTATTTGTGGATCGCGTCGTCGGCATACCTGATTCTTGGCGTCTTTAACATCGTCTTTGCGTGGCTTGGATTGATCTGTTTCGCGACCCCGCTGGCGATTTCGATATTAGGCGGGGACAAGGCTTATTGCAACAGGTACTGCGGCCGGGGACAGCTCTTTGAGCTTCTCGGCGGGCGAATCGGTCTGTCCCTGTGGAGACGGCCGCCTGCGTTTTTGCGCTCCTCCTGGTTTCGCTATGGGTTTCTCGCCTTTTTCATGACTATGTTCGGGCTTATGCTGTATTCCACATGGCTTGTTTTCACCGGAGCGCCGCTGAGAGAGGCGGTCACGCTCCTATGGGCGTTCAATCTGCCGTGGGGATGGGCTAGTACGGACATGATCAGCCCGTGGGCGGCGCAGTTCGCGTTTGGATTCTACAGCGTCATGCTGACTTCGACGGTGCTGGGACTTGTTACGATGCTCCTCTTCAGGCCGCGGTCCTGGTGCGTTTACTGTCCGATGGGAACTATGACTCAGGGAATATGCAGGCTCAAGCATTCGGGACAAAATCACATGGCCGGGTAAGGGCGCGGACATGCAGGAAAAAGCGAAACAAGTCGCCGCGCTGCTCAAAATATTGGCGAATGAAAACCGCCTGCTGATCTTGTGCGCCCTGATCCAAAAACCGATGACGGTGGGGATGATTGCGAAGTATACGCCGAATATAACTCAGTCGGCCCTTTCTCAGCATTTGACGCTCCTGAAGGCCGCCGGGATACTGGACGCCGAGAAATCAGGGCAGAACATCACGTATTCCATAGCCGACCACCGGGTGGAGGAAGTCCTGAACGTATTGAAAAAATATTATTGCGAAATAGACGCGAGCGGCTGAGTGATGTTGAGATTCGCAAATCTTGTATAACTTTTCTGAATTTTAGGGTATTATAAATCTAAGCACAAAGCTTGGAGAACGGCGTCGCCCGCATAAATCAGCATGTACGCCGTTGTCTTGCCGCGTTCTTTATCGAATAGAGCCATATTAATGGAGGTGTTTTTGACAGTGTTTTTTCTCTTTATAAGTGGGACAGAGATTTCTAAGATTCCGGGCCTTTCGGCCGCTGGAGCAAACCCGGATGTCATCCCGTTCACCTCTCCGGCCGACGCGGATGTCGTCAGATTTGGATTTCCCAAGGCGATAGACTGCTTTCCGCTGGACCCGCAAGGCCATCCCACGCCCGCGATAATCACGCGCGCGGCCGTGATAGAGGCCGGGATTCCGGTCTCCGTAGTGCGCTGCGGATCATATCTGCCTCCGGCTCCGCCCTATGTGGAGACCGGCGCGGAGTTCGGCCGTGATCCCAGGTTCGAGAAGGCCGTGCCTGACGCAAGAGAAATTTTCGAGAACTCTAAATTTCTCTCGGGCAATATGGATCCGTCATTCAAAACGGTAATGATTGCGGAATCGATACCAGGAGGAACGACGACGGCGCTCATGGTCCTTCGCGCCATAGGGATCAAGGGCATGGTATCGTCGGGAGGGCGGGACAACCCCATCGAGCTGAAGGAGGATATCTGGAGCGGCGCATCCAAGCGGCTCGGGATAAAAGAAGGTGCCTTCGCTGACGATCCGCTCCGAGCCGTCGAAGAGTTGGGGGATCCGATGCAGGCTTCCGTCCTAGGGTTCTCCCTCGGATTGGACAAGAGGACCGAAATCGTGCTCGCCGGCGGCACCCAGATGGCCGCTATCGCAGCTCTGATGACGAAGCTCGATCACAACCGCAAGCCCGTTATCGCCACCACGAAATACGTAGCGGAGGACAAAAGCTCGTCGTTCCTCGAAATCGCGGATTTTCTGGGGCTTGAAACTTACGTCGCCAAGCTCGACTTCTCAAAATCGCCCCACAAGGGACTCAGCGACTACGAAGCGGGCTATGTCAAGGAGGGCGTGGGCGCCGGAGGCTCCGTGCTGTACGCTGAGAGGCTGGGCGTCTCGGTAAGCTCGATCATAGACAAAACCAATGAGCTGTATTCGGGGATATTGAAGCAGGGTTCTTGACGGATACCCTATCGACGCCGGCCTGGTTGGAAGAGGGAGATGATCTCTTGCGGATAGAGATACCTTACGGGAATTCCTCGCTCTCGTGCGATATAGAAGATTCAAGGGTACGCGGCGTGCTCCGCGCGAAAGCCCACGGGGCGGCGGAGAACTTGCCGCAGGAGACGATAGTCGGGCGAAGCCTGGCCTCACCAATAGCCTCTCGCTCACTCGCCGATCTTGCCAAGGGGAAACGGAGAGTCGTTATAATCACAAGCGATCACACCAGGCCGGTGCCCAGCGGGATAACCATGCCTCTCTTGCTCGCCGGGGTACGAAGGGGCAATCCTGACGCCGACGTATCAATCCTCATAGCGACCGGCGGCCACAGGCGGATGACGAGCGACGAGCTCCTGGCGCGGTTTGGCCAGGATATCTGCGCCAGGGAGAGGATAATCGTCCACGATTGCGAGGACGGCTCCGATCTCGTGTCGGCCGGGACGCTGCCCTCTGGCGGCGAACTCGTTTTGAACAGGAGGGCTATGGAGGCTGATCTCCTGATAGCGGAGGGATTCATAGAACCGCACTTCTTCGCCGGGTTCAGCGGGGGGAGAAAGGCCATACTCCCCGGTATTGCAGGTTATAAAACTGTGCTCGCGAATCACTGCGCCGAGTTTATCTCCCACGACAGGTCCAGGACCGGCATACTCGACGGCAACCCCATTCACGCCGATATGCTTCACGCATCCGAAGTCTCTGGGCTGGCCTTCATTCTCAACGTTGTTCTCGACGCCAAAAAGCGGATCATCGCCTCCTTCGCGGGACATCCAAACGAGGCGCATCTCGCCGGCTGCGCGTTCCTTCGGAGCATCGCGGAGGTAGAGAGGACGCCGGCGGACATCGCCATAACAGGGAACGGGGGCTACCCTCTCGACCAGAACCTATACCAGTCTGTGAAGTGCATGACCGCAGCCGAAGCGTGCACAAACCCCGGAGGTGTGATCATAGTCGCGTGCGAGGCGCGCGACGGACACGGGGGCGAGGCTTTTTACAACACGTTTGAAAAAACGCGGTCGCCCGTCGAGGTGCTGCGCGGCATCGAATCCAGGGGCAGGAGCGAGACCCTGCCGGACCAGTGGCAGATTCAGATCTTCGTTCGGATTTTAAGCAAGCACAAGGTGATAATGGCGACGGACGCGCCCTCCGAGATGATCCGTCACCTGAACATGATTCACGCCAGGTCCCTAGAGGAAGCCCTGAACGTCGCGGACGAAATCCTCGGGGACACGCGCCGCCCCATAACGGTCATACCGGATGGCGTGTCGGTCATAGTATCGCCGTAACCACTGAGTCAATGTACGTGAAGAAATATAATTCGGGTGCGGATACGAGTTTTCAAAACCAATTCGCATATAGACAGCCGACGCTTGAATATGATATAAGCCTTGTGTCTTTTCGCGGACGCTCGGGCGTTTATGGGACAATTTTGACGTTTGGGGAGGTTTTGAGGTTTGGGAAAAAAGTATCTTTGCGGGGCCGATGTTGAGACAATCACGGATGGGCTTGTCAAAAACGCCGTAGTCGTCATAGAAGATGGGAAAATAGCTATGGCGGGTTCCGGCATCGACGTCCCGTCCGGCGCGGATCTGCTGGACCTGTCCGGCTCGATAATAACTCCCGGGCTTATAGACGCTCATGTACATATAGGCGTGTGCAGCGAGGGTTTCCCCATCGGGATGGACGATACGAACGAGATGACGGACCCGATCACGCCGCATCTCCGCGCGCTGGACGCGCTGTATTCCGACGACACCGCGTTCCCGGACGCGCTCGCCGGCGGCGTCACCTGCGTGCAGACCTTGCCGGGAAGCGCCAACGTAATCGGCGGGCAGGGCGTGATAGTCAAGACCAAGCCGGACGTCGTCGAACGAATGGTGGCGCGCGAGCCATCCGCTCTGAAGGGGGCCCTGGGAGAAAACCCGGTCAGGATTTACGGGGCGAAGAGCAAGATTCCAAGCACCAGAATGGGCTCTGCGGCGCTGATGAGGGACGCTTTCATCCGCGCTCAGAACTACGTCCGCAAGAAAGACGCGGCGATAAAAAAAGACGAGCCGTTCGACCGCGACCTCGTAATGGAGTCGTTGGTTCAGGCGTTGGACGGAAAACTCACTTTTCGAGTTCATTGCCACCGGTCAGACGATATTCAGACAGCCATAAGGATATCCGAGGAATTTGGCCTGAACTACACCATAGAGCACTGCACCGAGGGACATCTCATCGCGCCGTGGCTTGCCGAAAAGCGCGTAAGGGCGGCGGTGGGACCATCTCTCTCCAGCAAGTCCAAGATCGAACTGCGAAACAAAACATGGGACACCCCGCGCATCCTCTGTGAGGCTGGCGTACACTTTTGCATCATCACAGATCATCCGGTGGTTCCGATCGAACACCTCATAGTCTGCGCCTCGCTCGCGGTCCGCGCGGGATTGACGCCTTCGGAAGCTCTGAAGGCAGTCACTATCTACGCTGCTGAACACCTGGGCGTTCAGGATCGCGTCGGGTCGATCGAGCCTGGAAAGGATGCCGATATAGTCGTCTGGGATGGGGACCCGCTCGACTCCCGCTCAAAGGCGCTCAGAACCTTTATAAACGGCGAACAGGTATATATGAGATAAACATGGCGTTCCGCGCGCGGCACACGCTAACTGAGGTTCGACTTCAGCGTGCGCGCCGCCGCGCCTTCGCCGGCGAGCATCTGTACAAAGAGCGACTCCACTCTGTCGCCGAGCCCGGCCTCGTAAAGGTCGACCGAAAACAGCGCCGGGTTCGACAGGAAACGCCTCAGCTGTCCGCGATAGCTTTCGGGCTCTCCGACTTTGACACCATCCAGGCTTTTTGTTATCTCGTCCAGCATCGGACCGCCGCTTAGAGGCATGGGCGTCAGCCTGTCGTCCACGCCCATGAGATACCTGAACCATGAGGCTATGACGAGCGGAATGCCTATCATTCCATCCGTGCTTAGATCCGGGCGCTCCATGTGGGTCTTGATCGTCACGCCAAGACATGTCGGCATCTTTCCGCTCAGATCCTCGGCAGCGCGCCGCGGGTCGTCGTGCAGAAAGCGGTTGGTCAGGCGCTCTTCGACTGCCTCTTTCAAAAATTTTTCGGGCTCGAATACACCGGAAGCCGTTATCGCCGGCAACCCCTCCGCGTATCCGACTCTCATGACAAGCGCCCTTATGACCGGATCTCCCATACCCTGGGCGGCGTCGCCGTAACCGAGCAGACAGCAGCCCAGGGCGAGGGCGGCTTGAACGGGGTCGAAGCACGCCGACAGCTTGACGAAGCCGGAGTCAAGGACGGTCCTCTTGTCCGAGAAGCATACCCCGGCCTTTTCGAGCGGAGGCCGGCCGGCCGGGAATCTGTCCTCGATCACGACGCGCAGCGGAAGCTCGGCGTTGACGAACGGAGCCGCATACGCGCCGCGCGACGTTATAAGCGGCGACATGTCCGCTATGCCAGCGTCCGTCAGCATCTCGTACGTCATTTCAGAGGGGCGCGCGGTAATGTTGTCTATTATGCTGCACGGAAACGAAACGACATCTTCGTCCTTGAGATATTCGATAAAGTCATCCTCCACAAAGTCGCCGGCGCACCATTCCGCGGCGATCTTCAACATCGCGTCCCTGAGGATCTCTCCGTTGCGGGCACGGTCATCCATGCTTACCAGGGCGATGGGCGCGCATCCGCTTTTGAAGCGCTCGAACATCATGGAGGTCACGATGGAGATGGTGTGTCGGACGTTCCAAAGCCCGGACGAAATATCGTGCCGGACATCCTGCGTCAGATCGCCGTTTATGCCGGTCAGGTCGTATCCCTTCCCCGTAATCGTGAAACTGACCATCTGCAGGCTGGGCGAGCTGAAGACCTCTCGCAGGCGCTCGATGTGAATATCAGTCCGGAACGCCTCCGCCACGGAGGCTACGACATCCATCCTTACGTCGCCGCTCGAAGGTGTGCGGACCAGAAGTGAGATGTTGTCGTAAGGGGCGCATACCCTGTCGATGATGTCATAATCGAAGGACTCGGCGGCGATGATGCCGCCGTCCGTCTCTCCAGCATCGAGAAGCTGCTGCTGGAGCATCGCGATGACGCCTCGGAATGTGCTGCCGGCACCGAAGTGCAGCCAACGCGGCGTTTGAACGGTGCTGAGAACAACCTCGCCGATGTCATAATCCGGCAGCTTTATCCCCGCATCCCTCCATTCGCCCCTCTTTAAAGGATCGTCTATATATTCTCTTTCGAGCCTCAGCATGTATATCCCTCCCAGGACTTGAAAAGCTGGCAAAAAACAAAACTCGCCGGTTTTGGAATGTAAAGCTCCATCAAGGCTCGCCGAAGGCTCGCGTAATCTTGATTCCTTCCAATCTAGCTTTCAACTCTCCCTGTGATTTAGAATATATAATGAAAAAATGATAAAAACATTAAATATTTTATGCGATCAATCCTAGCAAATATATACTCTCGTGTCAAGCTCGGAGGCAAACCCTAAAAATGCGGGAGTGTAATGGAGCCATAAGATGTTTAAGGCGGCAGGCTTCCTTATGTATCCGCCTTTCGACTCCGTGGCAAATAGCCGCCAGCCCTTGCCTCTCCCTTCTTGCGCACTTCCTCTCTCGGTACTATGGCTTCTGCTGACTTCTCACAGTTCGTTATTACCACTTCTGTTCGTCGGTTCGAGACTTTGCTCCGGCTTCCTTCGGATTCCGCCTCACGACGGACACCCTTGCCTTCAGCTAACGTTCCTACTGCCAAGCCTGTAGAGGACTTCCACCTCCAAGTTATCGCACATGCCGGGCACACCACAATCGAACCCCCGGCTATGCCGGGGGTTCGTGACTGTAGGTATATTTTGCATAAATCCGCATTTCGAAACGCATTCTGTTATGCATCTATAAATATTTCGGGGGATTTACGTTCCTAACCCATCCACTTTTAAGACATTATGTGACCACCATGCATGCGAATTCAAAGTGGTTTACGGTTTACCATTTGTTTTTAAACCTTTTCTCGTATTCTTCGATCAGTGCCGGACGAAAGTTCGGGTGAGCGAGGCCTATCAGGCCTTTTGCGCGTTCGCGCAGTGATTTGCCCTGCAAATTGAAGGAACCGTATTCGGTGACAACAAAGTTGACGTCGTTGCGGCTTGTGGTTACAGCCGCGCCATGATCCAGGAAGGGGACGACCTTGGAGATTTTCAGGTCGGCTGTTGTGGATGGAATGGCGATAATGGAGATGCCCCCCTTGGACATCTGCGCGCCGCGCACAAAGTCCACCTGCCCTCCGACAGCGGAGTACTGGCGCAGACCGAAACTCTCGGCGCAGACCTGTCCCATCAGATCAATCTGAATGCAGGAATTTATTGAGACGAGTTTATCATTCTGCGCAATGATGTATGGATCGTTCGTGTAATCAACCGGGGCCATATAGACGGATGGGTTGTCGTCTACGAAATCAAAGAACTTGCGGGTGCCCATGAGGAAGGTTGCGAGCATCTTTCCGGGATGCAGTGTCTTTCTCGCGTTGGTGATGACGCCAGCCTCCACAAGATCCATAGCACCGTCTGCGAACATCTCCGAATGAATGCCGAGATCCTTTTTGTCCTTGAGACATAGAAGCGTCGCGTCTGGCAATGAACCAATTCCAAGCTGAAGGGTCGCGCCGTCTTCGATTAGGTCCGCGCAATTCTTGCCGATTGCTCTCTCGACGTCGGTAAGTTCCGCTCGCGGGAATTCACGTAAAGGCGTATCCGCCTCTACAAGCCAGTCAAACTGACTGACATGCACAAAGCAGTCGCCATGGCAGCGGGGCATTTGTCTGTTGACCTGCGCTATTTTCAGTTTGGCGGTTTTGAACAGGGCAAATACGAAACTCACGGTGATTCCGAAACTCACAAAACCGTGTTTGTCTGGAGGGCTCACATGGAAAAGACCGACATCCATCGTCTCGACATCGGTAAAGAAGGAGGGGATACGTGAATAATGGCGGGTGATAAAATCGGCGCGGCCTTCTTCGACAGGCTTGCGGTCTTGTACGCCAACATACAGGGAGTTATGGTGGATATGGCCAACCGCTTCGGGAGAACAGTGTGGTGAGAAACCAGCACTTATCATGTTATATGTCTCCACGCCTTTCAGCTCGGACATGCGTTCATTCAGAGCCACGAACAGAGCTTCAGGGTTGCCGACAAAAGCCATTTTATCGCCATTTTTGATCTTTTGTACCGCCTCCTGCGCCGAGATGTACTTTTCAGAATACAGTTTTTTCATCTTCAGACCTCCAAATATAGTTTGTAATTGCTTTGCCAATACCGCTCGATTGGTTATGCGGGGATTGTTTTTTCTAATTCTGTCATAATATGGTCTTGGCATTCGCAACCATCTCGGTTGCGGGTCAGTGAGAGCATATGCATAAGCGAATTACGAACACACCACAGATCCTGGATCCGGCTGCTTTCCAAAAGATGCGAGACGTTGCGTTCAAGTCCTCTGGCTTACGCAGGTCAGCACATGGCGATGTGCTCCCTGCCCGATCCTAACAAAAAGCAGAATTCGGTATTTACAGCACTTCACACGATTTTTCCGCCGAAATCGAGTGTCCAAATTACTGTAAATCTCATCTGTATGAAGATATTTTATGTAAATTTAACAGGAATGTCAACAGGTTAAGGCAAACCGTGTCGCCGGACAGTGATAATTATTCGCCCCTACCGACAACACGACCCATACATGGAATGCATACCGTTCGTCCTGCCTGTTCGACATAAACGAGCTTTAAATTCACCCTGTAGACATGTTTGAGCGCGTCCTCGTTCATGATGTCCTCCGTGCTTCCGACATTCAGCCCGCCCGAACGATCCATCAGCGCTACTGTGTCGTCGAGCATGATAGCGTGATCAGGGGTGTGGGTGGTCATTATGACCGCATATCCCTCAGACGCCAGCTTCCGTATCAATTTTACGATGAGCATCTGGTTTCCGTAGTCCAGCGAAGACGTGGGCTCGTCCATCATGATGATATTCGGCTGCTGGGCTATGACTCGGGCAATGGTCGCCTGTTGGCGTTCACCTCCGCTTATTTCGGTGTAAGGGCGGCCGGCGAGGTGCGTGATTCCTATCGATTCGAGCGCCTGCCACGCTATTTCATATTCCCTGCCGCCTGGCGACGCGAAAATTCCCAGGTGCGGCGCCCTCCCCATTACCACGAAATCGTGCACCGTGTAGCCGTATGCGGGCGAGTGGTTCTGGGGGACATAGCCGATGATTTTCGCTATTTCCCTCGCCTTGAGCGAGGCGATGCTCTTGCCTTCAAGCGTGATTTCGCCTGTGTCCAGCTTCAACAGGCCGGCGAGACAGTTCAGCAGCGTCGACTTGCCCGAGCCGTTTGGCCCGATGATGGACAAGATCTGCCCCTCTTCGAGCGAAAAGGAGACATCCTTGAATATATACTTCTCCCCTTTGTAACGGAACGCCGCGTTATCCATCGCGAGCACGCTCATCTCAGGCGAACCCTCTGCCTCGCTATCAACAGGATGAAAATCGGCGCTCCAACCAACCCCGTCAGGATGCTCAGCGGTATCTCCATTCCAGACAGAGAGCGGGCCATGGTGTCAACCGCTATGAGGAAGATAGAGCCGCCGAGAAAAGCGACCGGGGAGAGTTTTACGTTGTCAGGCCCCACAAGCAGCCTTCCCAAATGCGGTATGACGAGTCCGACCCACGCGATGGTGCCGCCAAGGCAGACCGCGCAGCTTGTCAAAAGAGTGGCGCAGGTGACGACAGTCCCGCGGACGGCCGGGACATTGACCCCAAGGGAGCGCGCCTCGTCGTCACCCAGGGAGAGCAGGTTGAACTGCCATCTCATCGAGAGAAGGACGGTCATTGAAATCAACATTGTTGGAGCTATCGCCATGACTTTTTGCATCGTCATGTCGGACAGGCTCCCCAGTTCCCAGTAAGTTATCGAGGGGAGCTGCGTATCAGAGTCCATCATATATTTCAGCATTCCCAGCACCGACCGCATAAGCCCTGAGACTATCACGCCCGATAAGACCAGCATGGCGGTCGAGTCATTCTTGAAGAAAGCCGTGATTCCCCTGGTCATGGCAACAGCCGTTATCCCTCCGCAGAGCGCGAATATCTGGATCGAGAGATTGCCTGAGCCCATGAGAATAGCCGAGGCGGCCCCGACGCATGATCCTTGGAAGACTCCAAGGAGTTCCGGCGCGGCCAGCGGGTTTCTGAAAATGCTCTGGTAAGCGGCCCCGGACATCGCCAACCCGCCGCCGATCAGAAACGCGGCAAACACCCTCGGAAGGCGCAATAAAAGTACCACGTTCTCGACCGGCGCGTCCCATACCGGCTCCGCGCCCGTAAATTTATACGTTAGAACTCCGAATACGTCGCCTGCCGTCACAGGGTAACGACCAAATCGGGTAGGAGGCCGCGCATTATTTGGGCGGCCGTCCTCCCACACCACCGTACGTACGGACCCGTATACGGCGGTTCAATGGCTTGAGTGCAGTACCTCGTACCTCTTGAAGAAG
>JAISLO010000058.1 GCA_031290815.1 Synergistaceae bacterium
CGCGCGTCTTATCAAGGGCTCCTTTTCCGCTATCCGTTCCATCGTCTCTCCCTCCATGTTGTCGATATACAGCGCCCAGCACTCACCGGGCGTCCAGTCATCCTTCGCCGGCTGACGCCTCAGCTTCGGAAGCTCTATCAGGTGGATCTCGAGCGCGTCGCAGAACAAGACACCCTCGTCGCGATCGAGCACTCGGAATACGCTGTGGAATTTAGCCGGATCGCGCCATTCGAAAACGTCGAAGCCGGCTATCACTATGCTTATCATCCGTGGAAGCTCCTCGTAATCCTGTCCCTTGCGCAATTCCTCCGTATAGCCTCGGCCCCAGTAGAATAGAACTCGCTTGGCTAGGTTGCCCTCGTCGGCCACCTGCAACTCTATATTCATTTTTTCATGGGATTTGCCGCGCTTTACATGTATGTCTAAGACTGACGCCTTATCTGCCAGATATTCCGGGCTCATCTCAGTGTGTATTAGGGACAGCTCGTCCGGCTCTATCTGAACGCCAAGGGTGACCGTCAGAAATCTGGCGAGGATGTCCTTCGTGTCCTCGTGACCGAAAATGCGCTTGAACGCGTAATCGTTGAGTTTGTTGACCTTCGCGATATATGACATGTCAGCACCCGCCTTTATGCTTTTCTTAATATTGAGGAGGCTGTCATCGACAGATGGCCTGCTGTGATTATACTCCGTCTCCGGCCGACGGACATAGACAATGCGGGAACTTATGAACTCTGTATCGATGGAATGTTACGCAGCGTACCAGCCATCATCCTCCAAAAATCGGCGCGTGATTCGAGATCCCTTCCGGCCCTCTCCCTTATAACGCTCAGATCGGACGTTACCTGTTTTTTGAGGTCGCCGGCGCTCTCGAAGCGGATCTCGTCCCTGATGCGGGACAGCAGAAAGACCGCGAGCGTTCGGCCGTAGATATCCCCCGAAAAACCATCGATGTTCACCTCGAAGCGACGCTCCCCCACGCCGAACGTCGGGTTGACGCCTATGTTCGCCCCTCCGGCCAGCCATCTTCCCTCGTGGAACACGGTCACAGCGTAGACGCCGCTCCTTATCTCAACCCTCTCCTGGTTTATCTCCAGGTTCGCCGTCGGCACTCCCAGGCGTCTTCCCCTCTTGTCCCCGTGGATCACTCGCCCCAGGCAGAAGTACGGGTAACCGAGCATATCGGCTGCCTGTTCCATCCTGCCAGCCGCCACGGAGGCCCTCACCGCCGTGCTGTTTATCGGGACACCGTCGGAGGACATCTTCGTCGGCATTATGTCCACGGTCCATCCCCGCCTGGGACACTCCACCGACAGGAAATGAGCATCGCCCGCGCGGTCCCTTCCAAATCTAAACTCGCTGCCGACCACCACTCCGCTGACTCCAAACTCGCGCCCTATCGAATCGAGGAACTCGCCCGGCGTCATGCCGACGATACTGGGCGTGAAGTCGATTCTGCGCACTGACGGAACGGAAAAATATCTTTCCAGAACCTCCTGCTCCGTTACTGTAAAGAGATACTTGAAATTCTTGAAGGCTGTCAAGCCCCTGAACGTTATGACTCCCCACTCGGAAGCCATCCCGGCCGCCCTCTCGGACGCGCGGGCGAGAAGAGTTTGATGCCCCCTGTGAAAACCGTCGAATGTTCCTATCGTCGCTATCATGTCTACAAACTCCTAATGATAAAACATAAGATCGATTGAATCTAAGGTCCCCGGTTTACGGCGGCAAATCATCCTAAAAAAACATGGGCGCGGCAGTGCGGTTCGAGGAGTTTTTTATAGGGATATATTTATCTCGGGCGCAGCGCGCACTTGTCCGCCGCTGTACTCCAGAAGCGCCACGGAGAGCAGTCTCTGCGAGAGAAACAGCACTTTCCCCGCCGGGGGCGAATTGCCCAGCGTTCGCCGAACCGCACCGGAAAAACCTACTGGCTGCCCTCTTGCAAGCATCGAAGCATCCTCCTCGGAAATCGTGTAGGACGGAAGAAAATTCGCGATCTCCTCCGTCCGGAGAATGGAGGCCGTCACAGCGTTCCCCTCCGGCGAGACATCGGGCCCAGGGTCGAACGCCCGCGATATGTCAAACGGTCCTACCCTCTCCCTGACCAGCGACGCGATATGCGCCCCGCAGCCGAGAGACCTCCCGATATCTCGGGCGAGACCGCGTATGTACGTTCCCTTGCCGCACTTCACGACCAGCTCGAAGTCCCCAGCCTCGGATATATCGGTCGTCCTGCGTATGCTCTCGATGAAGACCGGCCTCGGTTTAATCTCAGGGTCGCCGCCGCCGCGAAGGATCTCATGCGCCCGCTTTCCGCCGACGTGAACCGCCGATACCTTGGGGGGGATCTGCATCCTCCACCCGATGAACGCCGTCAGTATCCCGTCGATGTCGCCGCCATTCACGCACTTCCATTCGGAGACCGTGGATGGAACGCCGGTATAATCGCACGTATCGGTCTCCGTGCCCAGCCGGATTACGGCGCGGTAGACCTTCGGCATATCCATTATCAGGCTGCTGAACCTTGTCGCGCCGCCGATGAGCAGGATGAGAAGACCTGACGCGGACGAGTCCAGCGTGCCGCCATGACCCACCTTGACGTTCCTCCCTATGACCCGGCGGATGCGCTCAACGCAGAGGGTGCTCCTCGCGCCGACCGGCTTATTGAGGGGCAGAATACCCTGCAATGTACTTTTCTATCTCGGCCCTGACCAGGGAAACGGCGTCAGCCAGAGGAGCCTTTATCATGCAGCCCGACGCCAGATCATGACCGCCGCCGCCGAAGACGAGAGCGATACTGCGAGCGGAGAGGGGGGACCTCGACCTCAGATTGACGCGCACCTCGCCGTCGATATCGGTGAATAGAGCCGCCAGTCCAATCCCTTTTATTTTGAGGAGGAAGTTGACGAGCCCTTCTGTGTCGCTTTTCAGCGCTCCGGTTTGCTCGAAGTCCTCTTTGTTCAGCCAGAAGAAGGCCGACCTGCCGCCGGCGATAAGCTCGGTCCTGGAAAAGGCCCTTCCCCAAAGAGGCAGAACCTCGGCCGACATATTCGCGTCCAGTATGGCCATCAGATCGCCGGGCACCGCTCCTGACTCCATGAGCCTTATCGCGCACTTATAACTTCGCTGAGTCGTGGAGGGAAACTCGAAATGTCCGTTGTCAGTCACCATAGCCACGTACAACGCCTCCGCCTCGCGCCGGTCTATGCCCCACGGCGAGCAGGAGAGAAGCTCTGTCACCATTTCCCCTGTCGCGGAGCTGATGGGATTCACCCAGTTTATCGTTCCGAACCTCTCGTTGTCCGAATGGTGGTCGATGTTTATTATTGGAAGTCCGTCCGGAAGGTCTTTCATTCCGCGCACGGCCCTGCGGGCAGTGCTGGTGTCGAGGCATATTATCGAGCTGCCAGTGTCGCAGACGCCGGGCGGAATCTTATCCAGGACGTTGAAATCCATTCCTGTCGTCAGGAACGCGTATCTCTCAGGGCAGACATCCGGGCATCCCAGCGTTACATCCTTCGAGATCCGCATACCGGCGTGGGCCATCGCGAAAGAACATCCTACCGTATCGCCGTCCGGTTTCTCATGGGCCAATACGAGCCATCTATCGGACCTTTCCAGGATGGAAATGATCTCCAAAACCTCAGGGGCCGGCGGCCCCAAAAAATATTCAGGCATAACAGTCTTTTTCGTCCGCTTCGTCCGCATCATCCGCTTCTTTTGATATCTTCCTTGATAACTCTGTCGATGAGCTCGTCCATGGACCTCGCCTTTTTCTCCGAATCGTCGTACACAAAGTGAATCTCGGGAACCTGCCTTATGTGCATCTCTCGCCCTAGCATCCCGCGAATCGCGCCGCTGACTGACTCCAAGGCGCTTGTCACCTCTTTTCTCCTGGACTCTTCCAACAAGGTAAAATAAACTTTTGTGTGGCTCAGGTCCCTCGAACAGTTCACATGAGTCAGAATCGCGGATGACGCTGCGCCGTTCTTTATCCTGTTCGCCAGTATATCCGCGATGAGCCTGAGAAACTCACGGTTGAGACGTTCTATCCTGAAAGTAACCATACGAAAACACCTCGCGGCATGTTTCCAATATTTCGAATTCCCCGTCTTCCTCATTGTTTCTCACGAACGCAATGACCTGATCGATTCGAGATTCCATCTCCTGGTAAGACGACCCGACGCACGTTACCGCCATGTCGGCGGCGTTCCACGAACCTTCGGGACCGAGATCCGCCGCGGAGGCGTTGAAGTGCTTCTTCAGGCGCTCCAGAAGCGACCTCACGACCTGCCTCCTGTCCTTGAGGCTGCCGGCCCCGTATATTTTTAAACTGAACAGCGCGATTCCAACCCACGGTTTCACCTCTGCTGGCGCGCCCCGGCTATATGCCCAGCGTCTTTTTTTCCGAGAGGATCTCGTAAGCCTCGACCTGGTCTCCCTCGCGGAAGTCCTGGAAGCCAGTGAAGCTCAGCCCGCATTCGTTGCCGGACGCTATCTCCCTGACGTCCTCTTTGAAGTGTCTCAGCCCCGAGAGATTGCCGTCCCACACGACCACGCCATCCCTGACCACCCTGACCTTCGTGCTGCGCTTTATCACGCCCTCCTGCACGAAACAGCCGGCTATGCGGCCGACCTTGGGCACCTTGAAGGTCGCCCGGACCTCCGCCTGACCGACTATGCTCTCCCTCAGGGTGGGGGCGAGCATTCCCTCCAGCGCCGCCTTTATGTCCTCCTGCATGTCATAGATGACCCTGTACAGCCTGATCTGGACATTCTCGGATTCCGAGAGCTTTTTCGCGTTGACGTCAGGCCGAACGTTGAAACCTATTATAATGGCGTTCGACACGGATGCCAACGTCACATCGGACTCGGATATACGCCCGACCGCCTCGTGTATTATGTTGATCTTCACCTCGTCGGAGCTCATCTTCATGATAGTGGAATGAAAGGCCTCCAGCGAGCCCTGGACATCGCATTTCAGAACGACGTTGAGCTGCGGGACGTCATCCGACTGGAGCTGGTCGTACAGCTCCTCCAGAGTGAGCCGCGCGCGTCCCTTCGACTGGTCCAGATCCCTTCTCGAATCCTCGTCCACCAAGTCACGGGCTTCCTTTTCGGACGACATCACTCGGAACGTCTCCCCCGGCATGGGCACGCTCTCCAGGCCCAGGATCTCCACAGGGGTGCTTGGACCTGCCGAGTTCACTGCTCGCCCGTTGTCGTCCAGCATCGCCCTCACCTTGCCCCACGCAGTCTTCGTCGCTATAATGCTGCCCCGTTTGATGGTGCCCTGCTGTACTATCACCGTGGCGACCGGACCCTTGCCCTTGTCCAGGTTCGCCTCGACGACTATCCCCTCGACAGGCGCGGTCGGCGACGCCTTCAGCTCCGCCATCTCCGATAGGATCAGGATCATGTCGAGCAGCGCGTCTATGCCGGTTCCTTCCTTCGCGGCGACGTCGACCATTATCGTGTCGCCGCCCCATTCCTCCGGCACGAGGCCGTAGTCCGAGAGCTGCTGACGCACCCTTTCAGGCTTCGCCGCGGGTTTGTCTATCTTGTTGACCGCAACTATTATGGGAACGCCGGCCGCCTTTGCGTGATTCATGGCCTCCAGCGTCTGAGGCATGACGCCGTCGTCGGCCGCAACGACCAGAACGGCGATGTCCGTCACCTCAGCGCCGCGCGCCCTCATCGCCGTAAAAGCCTCATGTCCCGGCGTGTCGAGGAATATTATCTCGTTGCCGTTGTAGTTCACCTTGTAGGCTCCGATGTGCTGGGTAATCCCGCCTGCCTCGCCGTCCGTGACGTGAGTATGCCTTATGAAGTCCAGCAGAGTCGTCTTTCCGTGGTCGACATGCCCCATGACCGTCACTATGGGCGACCTCGGCAGCGCCCCGGGCACGTCGGCCTTCGGCGCCTTTTTTGAGACGACCGGCGCATCCGCCGTGTCCTTCCCGGGCTTATTTGTGGCCTCATCGTCCGTTTCCGCGTCCGGGGAATCTTTTACCGTTATCTCGCAGTCGAACGCCACGTTTATCACAGTCAGAATGTCGTCTGTGGGAACGGCATTGGCCGGGATCATAAAGCCCTCGTTTATCAGCAGCTTCACCATCTCGGACGGCGTCCTGCCAAGGAGCTTCGCGATGTCCCCAACCGTCGCGGATTTGTCGATGGCTATTTTGACCGTGCCGCCCTCGCCGGACGCCACAGCCGCCTCGGTCTGCTCACTTTGTTCCGCGCCGCCGCCTGCCGCGGTCCCTTCGCCTTTCTTCTTTACCTTGAACGAATCCTCTATCATCTGAGCCACATCCATATCGATGGAGCTCATGTGATTTTTTACCTCGATCTTCAACGTTTTCAGTCTCTCAAGCAGCTCCGGGTTGGTCTTTCCCAGAAGTTTCGCAAGCTCGTACACCCTGATTTTATTCATTACGTCACGCCCCCCTATTGCAGAAGTTCTGACAGATTCTTTGCAAAGCCGCTCTCAATGGGGAGGGCGGCTATCTGCGCGCTGTTCACGCCTATGGACCTGCCAAGCCTCTCCCGCGAAACACCTTTTATCACAAAACATACGCTCCCGCTGCCGGCCAGTTTTCGCTCGACCTTTCTGAGGACAGACGGCGAGCAATCCTCCGTTCTCACGATGAACAACCTTTGCTTGGGCTCGCCCAATACATCGTCCTGTCCTATCAAGAGAAGCCCCGCCCTCCTTGCCAGCCCAAGCAGGGACAATGCCCTGTCATGCCCGTCAACCCGTCCTTCCAACGCACAATTCCTCTAATTTTTCATATATCTCGGGTCCGACACGGGTTTTCAATGCCCTTCCCAGCGCGTTTTTTTTCCGCGCCGAGGCGAGACAAGCGAGGCTGGCGCACAGATATGCCCCTCGTCCCTCGGTCCTCCCCCCATCCACTGAAACTACCCCCTCTGGGGAGCGCACGACCCGGATGAGATCCGCTTTGGAGGATTCCCTGCCGCAGCCAACGCAACGCCTTGGGCGTCTGCGAGGCTGCCTCAGACCTTCGGAAGATCCTCCCACAGCGATTCACCACTGACCTTTTTGATGTCCTCGAAGAGATCCTGCATCGTTGGCATTCTCTCCGGCTCCAGGACCTTTATGTCTATTTTCCACCCCGTGAGCCTCGCGGCCAGCCTGACATTCTGTCCGGCCTTTCCTATCGCAAGTGACAACTGATCCTGCCTGACATATACCCGAAGCGCGTGTTCCTGTTCGAGAATGGGCTCCAGCTTCGTGACCTTGGCCGGTGAGAGCGCGTTGCGGACGAACTGCATGGGGTCGTTGTTCCATACTATCACGTCTATCCTTTCGCCTCCAAGCTCTTCGCTGATCGATTTTATGCGAGCGCCGCTGTTGCCGACGCAGGCACCCACCGGGTCCACGTTCGCGTCGAGGGACGCCACCGCGATCTTGGCCCTCGTGCCCGCCTCGCGCACTATCGACCTGATCTCGACCGTTCCCTCGGCTATCTCGGGGATTTCGAGTTCGAGGAGCTTCTTTAGAAGAGCGGGATGGGTGCGGGACACGACTATGCGAGGCCCCCTCGTGGTCTTCCTTACGTCGAGCAGCAGAAATTTTTTACGTCCGCCCGGGATATACTCCTCGCCTGTTATCCGCTCCTCTTTGGGCAGCATGGCGTCCGTCCTGTCGTTGACCCTGACTAGAATCTGGTCTCCCTCGGCTTTGAATACGGTACCGGTGACGAGATCCCCTATGTGGTCGGCGAACTCGTTGAAGATAATCTGGCGTTCCGCGTCCTTCAATCTTTGGATTATAACCTGCCTGGCGGTTTGCGCCGCTATCCTGCCGAAATTCTCGGGGTTCACCTCCACGTAAGCGCAGTCGCCGATGTCCAGGCTGCCATGCCCCTTCTCGCGAGCCGTGCCCAGCGTCCACTCCGCGTCGGGATTCTGGACCTCCTCCACGATCATGTACTTTTCGGCGAGCATTATCTCGCCGCTCGCCAGGTTGATGTGGACGCTCACGTCCTGATTTCCGTTCCTGTACTTTTTATATGCCGAAACCATCGCGGCCTCGAGGCTGGACGCGATAATCTCGACCGGCAGGCACTTCTCGGCCTCTATCTGCTTCAGGGCCTTGACAAAATCTCTTCCAAGCAGCATTTGCTTCTCCTCCTCGTCGTATCGCAAAGAACGACTCAAACCGATTTCAAATCAGAGGCCAAAATTCAGGAAGCGCTGAGCCGGCCGGTATAACGAAACCTGTCCGTTTGATAACGCGGACGTCATCAGGGTTTGAGTCCTCACTCTCAGCGCCGATGATATCAATGATCAATCTGCTTAAAAAACCACATCCGTCGTTTGGGCGGCATAGAACGACTCATCATCACCGGTTTGAAGTCAAATCGGCGTCACTTCCGCGCCGTTCCGCCGCCTCCCTTTTTTGTGCCGCGTCCCTCCGTAAAAAGGAGGTTGCCGCGCCGTATATCCTCAAAGCTCACGCGGACGGTCTCCGGCCCGGCGGAGCCCTCGACCTCGAACGACACGCTGGAATCGTCGCATGACACGATGAGGCCGCGGACCTTTTTTCCGCTGGTCAGAATGACATTGGCCTGTCTGCCCGCAAAGCGCCGGTAGTGCTCGGGCGTCAGAAGCGGCCTCTCCAGACCCGGCGAACTGACCTCGACGAGATACCTTCCCGGAAACCAGCCTTCGCCGCTGCTCTCGCATTTGTCTAGATAATCGGTCACGCGCTTCGAAATTTCGACGCACTCCGCGTGCCGGACGCCGGCGGGGGTGTCGATATATATTCGAAGCACGCTGGCATGAGCGGTCAGTGATATGTCAATGCCAACACACTCGCAGCCTTTGGCCTCCACCAAGTCCTTCAAAGCGCCTCTCAGTTTTTTCATCCTCTCACCGTCGGTCATCCGCCAGCACCTCCTCATGCCATGTCCGTCTACAAAAAACGAAGAGTGGGGAAATCCCACTCTTCAGGTGAATCCTGACAATACTAGATCATTCTAGCACTTTTCCGCCAGAATTTCAATCACTTGATCTATAGATTCGACCCGGCGATAAAATCTCCCCACCAATCATCCATGCCGCACTCGTAAGATTCGACGAGGTCAGGAATGACGATGTCGTCGAAAAAAACTTCCTCTTCAAGATCAGGCAAGAGGTCAATGCTGTTGAACGTCAACAGCCGTTCTTTTTCCGATATACCCAAGACAGCCATTTCATCCACCTCTCGAAGCAGATCTACTTAAAAGCATTATACTACAAAACCGCCGAATGTGATCGTCAAAATTATCCGGCGAAAATATATATTCCAACACAAGCACAACACAAACAACGCCCGCGCCCCTGAGTTAAAAGGGGCGCGGGCGTGTGTTGCATATTGAAACTATTGACTACAGTTGCTTAGTGTTTCGTGCTGTTCAGTCAGGTCAGTCCTTTTTGCGAAGGACGACTGCCGCCGCTGCCGCGAGCGCGAATACTCCGAAGCCCGCGTCACAACCGCCGCCGCCGCCGGAACCGCCGCCTGTTTCGTTTTCATAGTCCGTAGCAGTCAGAGCAACATCTACAACCTGCTCGAACTGCACGGCGCCCTTGCGGTAGCTTACACTCTTGATTTTCGCGTCTGATACGGTACTTACGCCAGTGGCTACGATGCATAGATCTCCGTATTCAACGCCTCTTGCCCCTGCGCGACTAGGCAGAGAGCCGATCCTGGCGGAGAGGTTGAGGTTAGGATCGGTTACTACAGATGCGTCTCCTAGCAGCTTGATATCGGCAGAAACTTCTTTGATGGGAATGACAATTTCAAAAGAGTATGTTCCGGCCGTGCTTCCAGCCTTCACCCTCGTCGTCCAATTCTCAATGCCATCAGCGCTAGAATTCACTAGATCGGTTGCAGCAACACCTGTTTT
>JAISLO010000059.1 GCA_031290815.1 Synergistaceae bacterium
GACTAGTCCCCTTGACCCCTCAAAAAGGATCCAGGGAGCTAACTCCCTGGCGGGTGTGGGCGGAGCCCACGGTTTTTTGTGTTTGTTTTGATTATCCTCCGCCGATCAGGGGAAATATCGCGACCGCGTCTCCATCTTTCAAAGGCGTCAGGCCTTCTTTTAAATGATGAATATGCTTCCCATTGACCAGAATATTTAAGTTGCGGGATATTTTCGAATCTCCCCCGTCCATGCAGAAAGCCCGGAACCGAGCGCCGTAAACGCCGCAGAGGGCGCGCATCAAATCCAACACGGTGCCGCCTGTTGCCACGCTCTCCTCCTTTTTCCCTGTCATCTCGCGTATATGGGCGAAATAACTCACCTGAATCATTTTAGAAGGCGCATCCCTTGCGTCAAATCAGTTTTTCCTCAAGGCCCAATTCCTTCAGTTTGGCCTGGCTCGGGACTCCGTCCGCGTCCCAGCCTCTCGCCTCATAATACACGTCCAGCATCTGAGGAACATGGCTTATTCTTCCCTGCATGGGACCGCCTGGCACCGGTTCTCCGCCGGTCATGCGCTCCGGCAGGGCGTCGTCCTTCTTGGAAAAACCAGCTTTGATATTATACAGCCTCTCCATGTTCCATACTCTCTCTCCGATTTTGACTATTTCATCGCCAGTATACGGCACTCCTGTCGCCGCTGCCAATTGAGCCGCAATAGGAACAGCTCCCAGCGCGAAGGTCGTAAAGAGGCACATCCCTGCTGAGTCGACAGCCGCGGTAAGATCCTGAAAGGCCTTTACCCACGCCGGTTTTTCGGCGGTGCTCTCGGGGTCGAGTTTTTCAGGCAGGCCAAGGACCTCAGGAGAGATTGTATAGCCGCGAACGTGGCAAGCTCCCCTGTTCGACGTCGCGTAATTCAGCCCTATGCCTTGAATGCCGCGCGGGTCATACGCTGGCATCTCCTGCTTCTTGCTCGTCATGGACACCTCGGTGTGACCGAATTTTTCGCCAAGACGGTACGAGCCGTGCTGCAGAATTTCGCCGAAGCCGGTTCCTTTCGCGGCCGCCTCTACCATGGACACCATGACGTCCGCGTCCCCGAAACGAAGTTCCGCGCCGCCGGTCGTCTCCTTGTCGATTACGCCCATCTCATACAGGTCCATCGCGGCCGCGATGGTCGAGCCCATGCCGATTGTGTCCAAGCCATACTCGTTGCATATGAAGTTTGCCTTGTTGACCGCGTCCAAATCGTCGACGCAGCAGTCCGGACCAAAAGCCCAAGCCGATTCATACTCCGGACCCTCGCCTGTCGCCGCGTACTTTCCCTGGCTCCAGCTCACCCGGCCGCAATTGATGACGCACGACGCGCAGCCCTTGTTGCGAAACATGCGCTCCGCCGCCAGCGTTTCGCCGCCGACCTTATCGGCTGTCGGGAAGTATCCTTCGTGAAAATTTCTCGTCGGCAGAGCGCCGGTTTGATTGAGTATGTTTACGAGGACGTTGGTGCCATAAGCGGGAAGCCCTCCGCTGGTGACCCCGTTGGCGGAGAGAAGCTCGCGGCTTTCTTTGACCGCTTTGAGAAACGCGTCCTTGTCAGCGACCTTGACTCCACGAGTTCCGCGCGCCACGACGGCCTTCAATTTTTTGGATCCCATAACTGCCCCGAGCCCGCCTCTGCCCGGAGCGCGATGCTTGTCGTTTATGAGGTTGGCGAGAAGAGCGAGCCTCTCCCCGGCGGGGCCAATGCACGTGACCTTGGCGTCGGGATCTGTCTCCGCTGTCAGAGCGTCTGTAGCGGAGTGAGTGTCCAGCCCCCAGACGGCGGAAGCGTCGCGCAGCTCGACATCCCCGTTGTTGATGTATAGATAGACAGGCTTTTTCGACTTGCCCTCTAAAATGATGAGGTCGTACCCGGCGTATTTCAACTCGGGGCCAAAGTATCCGCCGGAGTTCGCAGCTCCTATCGTTCCTGTCAGAGGTGAACGGGTAACCACCTGAAAACGTCCGGTGCTAGTTCCCATAGCGCCGGTCAGAGGTCCTGTCGCGAATATGATTTTATTCGCCTCCGAAAACGGATCGACTATTTCCCGGACCTCTTTTATATAATAGTAAGTTCCCAGCCCGCGGCAGCCGAGATAGTCCCGCGCCGCCACAGTGTCGAGCGGCTCGCGCTTTATGCCGCCGTCGGAAAGATTCACTCTCAGGACAGTTCCGGTCCAACCGTTCATCTACTTCACCTCCGCAAGAGCTCGCCTCATTTTATCAGTGAAGGCGCGTTTTTTGTTCCAATTTTCCGTATCGGCCGGCAGATAATCGAGCGCCTTGTTCGGGCAAAATTCGACGCACTGGGGCAGCCCATCGCATTGATCGCACTTCGACGCCTTTTTAGCGGTCCTATTGTACGAAATATTGCCGAAGGGACAAGCCATTACGCACATACGGCAGCCTATGCACTTCGATTCATTGAAGGCGACGATGTCTTTCTCCTCGTCACGCCAAAGGGCTCCCGTTTTGCAAACCTTCAAGCACGCGGGTTCCTCGCATTGAAAGCAGGTCATCGGCACGTTCGATCCGCCCTCGTCAAAGCGGAAGACGCCGATTCTCGAAACTGAGGGCCGAAACTCGCCCTCATGGGTGAAGGAACACGCAAGTTCGCAGCTCCCGCACCCGGTACACTTTTCTGGATAGACCATCAAAACTCTCTTCACCATTATCCCTCCTCAAGATCCTGTTTTGAATTTAGCGGTGTAAATCGCCTTGCGACACTTATCGCACAAGCGGGGTTCATCGATATCCTCCACCGCGATATTGGCCGCTCCCAATCGGCCAATATGAGCCAGTTGTTCTTTCGTCGCGTAACGACTTCCGCACCTTCGACAAACGGCAAGGTCAAAGGTTCGATTCCATATTTTTCGAATCAAACCATCGTCCTTGTACGTTATCTTCCCAGTAGGACAAACCTCGGCGCAGGACGCGCAGCCGACGCAGCTTTCCGGCGCTTCGTCATAAGGAGCGGCCACGTAACGCTCGAACCCGGCGCGAGCCATGCCTATAGCGTCGGTCCCGTTTGACTCGCACGCCCTGACGCACCTGCCGCACCTCACGCAAAGATCCGCTTCCAAAGCGAAACGCTCCTCGCGGACGACGCCGTACTCCTTCGCCAGCTCTCCTATGGCAATTGCCTTGGGGTTCCTGTTTATCAGCAGTTGAACGACGAATCGTCGGGCCGCGATAACCCGCTCGTTTTTCGTATCCGCCGATATCTCCGATTTTATGGGGTACATGCAGGAGGAGACCAGTTTTTTTCGCCCTCTTTCGTCGACTTCAACCGCGCAAAGCCTGCAGTTCCCATCCGGCGGAAGTCCGTCATGATGACAGAGCGTCGGGATTTTTATCCCTATGCTCCTCGCCGCGTCCAGCAGCGTCGTGCCCTCCTCTACGGCAATTGTTCGTCCATCGATCGTCACGCCGATCATTTTTGAGGCCTCCTCTCCGGAGTTATCGCTCTTGCCGGGCAGAGGTCGAAGCAGCTCCCGCAGCCGATACACCTGGATTTATCGACCATATGACGCCGCTTTACCTCTCCGTTTATGGCCGAGACCGGGCAGGATTTGCGGCAGACGCCGCAGCCCACGCAGGATTCGGATATGCCGGCCGCAAACATCCCGCGGCATACCCCTGCCCTGCAAAAACCGTCCCTCACGTGTTCGTCGTACTCTTCCCGGAAATATTTTATCGTCGACAAGACAGGGTTAGGCGCGGATTGGCCGAGACCGCATAGCGCTGTGTCCGCCAAGGAGCGGGCCATCTCACCGAGCGTCTCCACATCTCCCTGCACTCCCCTGCCGGCGGTTATATCGTTGAGTATCAAGCTCATCTTCTTTACGCCCTCTCGGCAAGGCACACATTTCCCGCATGACTCCCCCACGAGAAAATCTATAAAATAGCGGGCCACGTCGACCATGCACGTCCGGTCGTCCATCACTATCATTCCGCCAGAGCCCATCATCGAACCGGCCGCTGTCAGGCTGTCGAAATCTATGCCTATGTCGAGCGCGGACTCCGGAAGGCAGCCGCCGGATGGCCCGCCGGTCTGAACGGCCTTGAAGGAACGCTTTTTCTTTATCCCGCCGCCGATGTCGTATATGACGCGGCGCAGAGTCGTTCCCATCGGGACCTCCACGAGCCCCGTGTTCTCAACCTTGCCGACTAAGGCAAATATCTTCGTGCCTGGGCTTCCCTCCGTGCCGATGTCCCTGAACCATTCGGCTCCGTTCCTGACGATCAGCGGCACGTTGGCCCACGTCTCGACATTGTTCAGGACGGTCGGTTTATCCCAGAGCCCTCTTTCGGTCGAACGTATATATTTTACGCGCGGGGTGCCTGCCCTTCCCTCGATCGAGGCCATGAGAGCCGTCGACTCGCCGCACACGAAGGCCCCGCCGCCGCGGCAGATTGCGATGTCGAAGTCAAAGCCGGTGCCCAGGATATTCTCGCCGAGCAGGCCGAGCTCGCGAGCGTCGTCTATCGCTTTTTGCAGATGTTTGATTGCCTGGGGATATTCATTTCTGACATATATATAGCCGTCGGACGCCTCCATCGCGTATCCTCCGATGATAAGCCCCTCTATCACCGAATGCGGATCGCCCTCCATGAGGCTGCGGTCCATAAAAGCGCCTGGGTCTCCTTCGTCTCCGTTGACCAGCACGTACTTGACGCCGCTTTTGGATCTCCGGCACGCCTCCCATTTCGTTCCGGTTTTGAATCCGCCGCCTCCTCTGCCTCGCAATCCAGACGACGACACCGCCCGGCATATCTCCTCCGGGGACATTTCGCCGAGGGCCTTTTCAAGGGCCTCGTATCCGTCGTTGCGAATGTAGTCCGTTATCGATGTCGGGCTCATCTTCCCCATCCTGCTAAGAACGCGTTTTTCCTGCTTCGCGGTAAACGGATTCTTGTCCTCGGTCGGAGATGCCGGGTCTCCCTCCAGAGCGAATCGGACGAGCTTTTCCGCGTCCTGGGGACGCGTTTTGTGGTATACCCAGCCATGAGGGGTTATTTCGACTATCGGGCCCCGCTCGCACTGCCCGTGACAGCCTCCGGCCTCGCACCTCACGCCGACGGCGATGTCCGCGCTTATCGTGCCGATATGTTTTTTGATCGCCTCCAACACTCCGGCGCTGCCCCACGCGAGGCAGCCCGTGCCGCAGCAGACCCATATGCCTGTGACCTTGTCCATTCCGTCCGAGATAACGCCGCGCCTGTACTCCCGCAGGGCGTCGAGAGAGAGAAGTTTCGGAGTCTCCATCATGCTCCGTCTCCTATTATCTCCGCGATTTTCGCCGGCGTGACCCCTCCGGAGACCTTGTCCCCGACCATGATTACAGGCGCCAGCGCGCAAGCGCCCAGGCAGTTGACCCTCTCGATTGAAATCTTCCCGTCCGGCGTCGTCTCACCGCTTTTGATCCCCAGCCTTTCTTCCAGGCCGGATAACATCGCCCCGGCGCCGCGCAAATGGCAGGCGGTGCCCATACAGATCTTCACCTCGGTTTCGCCGCGAGGAGAAAGACTCAGCGATTTGTAAAACGTCGCGACGGCGTACACCTTGCTGTCTGGTATACCCAAATATTTCGCGACTGCCCTCATCGCGTCTTTTGAAAGATATTTTTCAGCGTTTTGAATATCCTGAAGAATTGGCAGCAAAAACCTTGGGCGCGCTGGATACGCGGCCAAGATCTCTTGAAGCTCGCGACGGTTTCCTCCCAAAAAAACCATCCCCTGTCAGAGAGTTGTGTTTTCTATATTAAATT
>JAISLO010000060.1 GCA_031290815.1 Synergistaceae bacterium
TCTCTATCACGATCCCATCCTGAAAAAAAACGTAGGTTGAAATCTTATCCTGACCTGCCCCATATGACCAGAGTTCGTGATCCCCATCGACCACGAGATCGACCGGTTTGCCCAATGCTTTAAGGACATCCGAGCTTTTATCGCCGATCGCGACTTCTCCTATCGACTGGCCGGGCATCATCACCACCGCATCGTCAGTCGGCCAACCCAACATGTTTCTCGCGGCGTTCATCCCATGAAACGCGCGTCTGTCATCCGCTGGCAGAAGCTCGTTCGCCCTGGTAAATCCTTCGAGGGCATCGGCATACTGACCGAGCTTCATGAGCGATCTCGAACTGTTTATAAGCAGCTCGGGATTTTTCGCGATGTTCAATCCTGTCAATCTGACATAACTCTCAGCCGCTTTCTCTGACCTCCCAGCCCTCTCGTACACGATACTCAGGGCATATCTCACCTCCGGGTCATCCGGCAGCCTATCCGCAGCCTCCTCGAAGAGAAGCATGGCATCGTTGTACATGTCAAACCTCAGATATATGCTCGCGAGCCTCACAAGAGCCTCCGTATCCCACGGGTTGTTCTCCAGGTGAACGGCGTACGAGTCAACGGCCTCGATATATCGGCCGAGCATTTCGTTCGCGTAGGCCAGCCGGTAGTGGACTCCGTCGAGATCCGGCATCAATTCGAGCACCTCTCGATACTGCTCGGCGGCGAGCTCGTAGTCGCCCTTTTCAAAGACCTCGTTTGCCCTCTTCAAAACCCATCCGGTTGTGAAGCTGCCTCGATTATATTCGGCAATTCCGGCGGCGATGAGCGCGAAGACAATGATAACGGCAGTCCAGAACAATGTACTGGGCATTTTCCCCCCTCTGACGTTCAAAGATGTCCTCCCGCCGGACGATATTTCCCCCTCGGGAGCGGCTATTTCTAAGTTTTCAGCATCATCAGGCATTCCCACAGTTCAACTCCATTCAACGCTAATCAACACTGCCGCAAGGCCAGATAATTTTACCAGTAAAATGCAAGATTTGCGTTAGAGAGGTAATATATTTCACAGTTCAATTTTCCTCATCGGCACGCGGTGTATGTGTGTGGGGGGAGAGCTCATCGATTGACGGACATTATGAAGGGGATTGGCGTGATCAGCATCTTGAAAAAGCCAATTTGATCTCAGGCCGGAGCCCAACGTTCGAAGGCTCCGTTCAACTCTTTTGACATGGTCCCTGATCTCAAATTGGCATAAAAACCTGAGACAACGATATCTATCGATGATTAAAACGTGAAGACCATCACCCAAGGAGCCTCGCCGCGATATCCCTCACCCTTCCGCCGTCCGCCTTTCCCTGCGTCAGCTTCATGGCACGGCCCATCACGCGGCCCAAGTCCTTGGGACCGGCGGCCCCAACCTCGCCTATCACGCCGGAGACAATCCGCTCAAGCTCCGCGTCATCCATCTGAGCTGGCAGATATCCCGTTAGGATTCGCGCTTCTTCCAGTTCCTCCGCCGCGCGCTCGGGCGCGTTGCCCATATTGTACAGCTCGGCGGCCTCGTTCCGCTGTTTTATGGCCCTTTTGATGAGAACCTCGACGTCTGCATCCGTGAGGCCGCCCGTACGCCCCTTTTCAGTGGACGCAAGCTGAATCGCTGTCTTCAGCATCCTCAGCGCGGAGAGCGTCGCGTCGTCGCGGTTCTTCAACGCGGACACGAGATCTCTTTGAATTCGCTCCTCAAGGGCACATGACATCATTCTGGCCTCCTGTGCTTGTTTCGAACGGACGCGGCCTTCTTACGCTTTTTTATCTCGCTGGGCTTTTCGTAATGCTCGTGTTTGCGAGCCTCTCTCAGCACGCCAACCTTGCGGAGCTCCCGCTTAAATCGCTTCAACGCATCCTCGATCGTCTCGTTCTCTCGTCGGGTAACGCTGGTCATTTTTGTCCCCCCTCCCTATGTGTCAGGCTGGGCGTCGGTGTTCCGAACACGCGGGGACGCAGCCTTATTGGCGATATGCCATAGCTTATTTTAACTCGTATTTTGATCTCGCACAATAGCACAAGCCCACACTCTGACGGCTGATGATTTGTGATCGCGCGACAGCTTCGTTATGGCCGGCATTATCCAGATGGGAAGCTTCTCTTTTTTTAAAAGGCGCAGCAACGGGACGAGAATTGCCTCGTCGCTCTTCTTCAAAAGGTTGAACACCTCGGTCGTCTCCGGCAGCCTTTCGTTCTGCGGCCAGTTGCTCAGTGCGATGGCAATTACTGAGTCGGAGGGGTTGGACAAAAAGGCCGCGAAGTAACCGACAGGCATCTTCCTCCTCTTAAACCAGCTTATGAGCATTATTACATCCCCGCTGGGAAAGTTTGCGGCGTGAGACATCAGAACCTGCGCCAGGTCATCGACGTAATCAGACGAGGAGAATATGGAGAGCAGGCACTCCAGAACCTCGGACGTAGGCATGTTCCTGCGGAAGTGATCGAGCGCCATCCGGCGGATCTCGTCCGACTTGTCCTTCAGTGATATCCTCCTGAGCGCCAGCGTCACCACAGAGGGATGCCTGCTGCGCAGCCTGCGCAGTATCGCGTCGTTAGTGCTGCGTTCCTTCACCGCGCTCCGCCTCGATAGCAGTGCGTCCAGATCCGCCTCGGCGCGCGATATGGCGCTTCCTATGAAGCGCACCCTGGCCGGCGGAATGTCGTCATCGAACGACTGCTCCTCCTCGTCCTCCTTTGCCCGTCTCCTGCCAAACAGCGAACAGATCTTTGACCAGATCTCCCTGAGCAGACCCCGTAAAGACCAGTCCGAATCCCCCTGATACGCCGGCTCCCTCAATGGCGCGTGGGAGACTCCAGTTGATATCGTCTCCTTGAGCGTCATGTAAGCGTCGGTTATCTCGGTAAATTTCTGCGCGCCGTCCGGACCCGCGATGTCCGGGTGATAGAGGCGCGCCATCCTTCTGAAGGCGGCCTTCACCTCTTCCCAGCTCGCGTCAGGCGTCAAGCCAAGGGCCTCGAAGTTGGCGTTTTGCCTCACGGCGCCATCACCTGCTCTATATCTCGTATCATCTTGTCGATCACCTTCAGGGCCTCCCACTGCAGCGTATGATCCTCGAATCTAAGAGACCTTACCTCCCTCATGAGAACGTGAAGACGTTGCTGAAAGTTGTCCGGAAACAACATCGTCATGCGAGCCAGCTTATCCTCGCGTATCCTGATCTCAGTCATCAGGTCGCACTGCACGATACCCGTCTCGTCGCTTTCGAGGGCTATCGTATGCCTGTTAACCTGCTTCTTCCGCTTGACCTCGACGTGGAGAAGTCCTCCGCCATCAACCCTGAAGACCACCTCGACGGTCTCTCCGCTGCCAACCCTGTCCAGCCTTATCGTTTGAAGGACCCTGTTCAGGTTTTTGACTCGTCCCTCCCCCTGCACTATTGTAACCTCGAGATCCCCGCTGCCGTAAGCTGTAAATGTCTTTCTCGCCTCCGCCGGAAGAGGTATTCCCCTGTTGAGGATTGGGACGACCCCCCCCTCCGAGTTCATCACCCCCAGGGATCTGCTCAGAACATCTATCAAAAGCCTCTCGCTGCCCTGATGGGCATAAAGGGCGCTGCCGACCACCACCGCCTCCTCAGGGGAGGAGCGGAGCCTCTCCGGCTCATATACCTTGTCGGAGAGCATTCCGCGGAGCATCGGTATGCGCCCGCTTCCGCCAACGACCAGCAGTCTGTGTGGATTATACTTCCTCCACATGTTTTGTACCATCCTTACAATTTCATCTATTATCGGAAATACGAGTCTCTCGAAATCTGCCCTCGTCACCTCCAGGGACGCAACGCGCGATCCCATCCCCGGCGGAACGCTCCAGGCGATGCCGTTTGCGCTGCTCAGCGCTATTTTTATGGTCTCAGCCTCCCTCATCATGAGATAGGCCCTCGGGTCCTCGGCCCTGGAGAACGGAATTCCGGCCCTCCGGCAGAGATGCTCCGCGAGCAGTTTATCGAGGTCAAAACCGCCTATATCCTTTCGCCCGTGACTTTCCAAAACCTGAAAGACGCCCTTGTCGCCCTCCACCACGGAGAGGTCCAGCGTGCCGCCGCCGAAGTCGATGATGAGAAACCTCCCGTCCATCCCGATCGAGAGCGCCGCCGCAGTTGGTTCGTTGACGATGCGGATCTTCTCGAACCCGGCCTGCTGCGCGGCCCTCGCGAGCGAGCCGCGCTCGGGAAAGCTGAAATGTGCCGGAACGGCCAGCACGCACGACGTTATGAAGGACTTGAGATGGGCCTCCGCGTCCTCCCTGAGAAGGCAGATCAGGGGCAGCAGCAGTTCCTCCGGCGTATAGGTCCTCCCGCCCATGCGCGCGACCCAATCGGTACCCAGCCGTCGTTTTATGTCCCACCACACGACGCTCGGCTCGATCATCGACACGTTGACGGCCTCCTCCCCGGCGACCAGTCCATCCTTGGAGAGCGCGACAATCGAAGGAGTCTTCATCTGACCCCACCTGTTGGGAATCATCAGTACCCCCCTCCTGGGCAGGTCCACCGCGATCTGGGCATACCTGGTGCCAAGATCTATCCCTATGGTTATGTCATCTTCCAAAAGAACTCACCCCGCGCTTGTGATTCGCCGTTCATGTAAATATGCCGGTTTGAAGCCGAGACAGCGTCAAAAATCCTCCGGCGTATCGCAGACGTCCCCTAGCCTCACCCCTGGACAGAGAAGGATGCCGCCTGCCTGGCGGTCGGGGATGAGGGACAGCTCCCTCCACTCCGAACCGCGTTGCCGGACGTCAGAAAAAACTCTCACATAATGCCTGTTCCAGCCGGCCGCGCCATCCTCGATCACTACGCGGCACTCCCTTCCGACAAACCTCTCGGCATAGGACGACAGCAATCTTTCCGAGACGCCGATGACCGTCCTGACCCTCTCCCTGACTACATGCCTGGGAATGGCGCCCGGCATTGACGCCGCCCGCGTCCCCTCCCTCGGAGAGAAGGGAAACACGTGTACCCTTCCGAACGAGAACCTCTCCAAGAAACGCACGCTGTTCTCGAACGCCTCGTCGCTCTCTCCAGGGAAACCGACCATTACGTCGGTGGATATGTGCACGTCGTCACCAAGAAACCTCCTGACGGAATCCAGTCTGCGGGCAAAACCGGACGAGTCATAGCCCCGCCTCATGTCCCGCAATACGCCGTCGTCCCCGCTCTCAAGCGGCAGGTGCAGATGAGGGCAGAACACGGAGGAGCACGACAGCGCTAGCAACAAATCGTCGCTCGCCGCGAACGGTTCGAGCGAACCGAACCTGAGCCTGGACAATCCTGGGATCTCCGATATCTCACGCACCAAGCCGGCCAGGGTGGTCTCGCCGCTCCTGTAGCTGCCGAGATGGATTCCTGTGAGCACGACCTCGCGGCACCCGGAATCGATTATACTCGAGATTTCCTCGACTATCATCGACGGTTTTCGCGATATCTGAGGTCCGCGCAGATTTGGAACGGCGCAGTAGCTGCACCTCATATCGCACCCGTCCTGCACCTTCACGAACGCCCTCGTGTGAAGCCTCGGGCGGTCCAGGAACAGATCATCCCATTCCGGGTTCCCATCGTGACGGCGCAAACCGTCAGCGCTCTCCCTTATCTCTATGAAATTTCCGTCCGCGAGAAAGCGCTCCAGGGCGTCCGGTATTCTGTGCTTGAAGCCGTTGCCGGCCAGCACGTTCACCTCGAGCGAGCGCAAGTCATCCGTTTTGGCGCACTGCGCGTGACATCCGCACGCAGCTATGACGGCCTGCCCGTTCTCCCTCCTCAGCCGGCGGAGCGTCTTCCTGGCGTGAGCGTCCGCCGTCGACGTCAGGGAACAGGTCACGACTATGATTATTCCCGCGCCCTCTTCCGGCGACTTGACGTATTCCGCTCCCCTGGCTTCGAGCATCGACGCCAGAGCCTCGCCCTCGTAGTGGTTCACGCGGCAGCCCAAGATTATTACGCAAAATTTTACTCCAGATATCAGGTATTGTGACATCTTTGAAGTTCGTGCTCCGCCGACAGGCGGAACCACGCGCACCCAGCCATCGCCGCAGTCGATGCCCTCAATATCCTCCTGCCGAGGCTGACTGGAACGAAACCGCTGCCGAGCAGAACCGACGATTCAGAATCAGTCCAGTCGCCCTCAGGACCCACGGCGAACACGAGTTCGCCTGCGGCGCGCGCGTCGACATTCGCTAACGGAACGGCGGCAGGGGAGAGAAGCGCGGCATAACGGGCACTTGGCAAAGCGTCCCAGCCGACGTCCCGAAAGTTCACTGGATCGGCCAGGTCTGGGGCAAATACCGATCCCGAGACCTTCGTGCCCTCGTCGAGTATCTTCCTCCACCTCGACATCTTCCCCTCCGTCTCGCGCGCGCCGGGCCGAGGCACCGATCTCTCGCACAGGACGGGGCGCACCGACTTGACGCCGAGCTCGGCCGAAGCGCGCAGGACGGATTCGAACTGGCTGTGCTTGAGGAGCCCTATCAAAAGCGTTATCTCCAGAGGATCCCTCTCTTCAGCCTTGACGTCTACAGTCCGAAGCAAGAAGAACTCGCCGCTCCTCTCGACGCGGGCCAGGATTCTCTCCCCCTTTCCCTCGCCGAGCAAGCCCTCGACCATCGCTCCCTCATAGCATCTCAGAGCCTTCATCAGATGGCGCGCCTGAAATTCATCCAGACGCCACCGCCCCTCGCCATCCAGACGCGAGCACAGTTCAAGCCGGATTCTTGGCAGCGACACCCCACCACTCCTCCCTGGTCGTCTCGTCCGCTACGACCAGCCCGACCTCCGAGAGAGCCCAAAGGAATTTATCCCTCTCGCTTCCGGTCATGCCGGAGAATATAGCTGTTCCGCCCGGCCTCAGCACGTTCCTGACGTCCGGCAGCATCTCCATCAACGGATCGAGGAGGATGTTCGCGAGAAGAAGGTCGAACGGACCCTCTACCCCGGACAGGAGACTGCCGGTTTCGACTAGAACGGATTTATCGTCGATCCCGTTGAGCACGAGATTCCCACAGACCTCGCCGACCACGGCCGGGTCGAAATCCCTGGAGAGGACGGTTCCCGCTCCAAGCTTGACAGCCGCTATGGATAGTATGCCGGACCCCGTCCCGATGTCAGCGACCCGCGCCGGCCTGTCAGCGTTTGAGGACAGGCAGCGCTCGAGCAGGATGAGGGCGGTCTGCGTGCTCTCATGATATCCCGTGCCAAACGCGCTGCCCGGATTGATGTATATCGGTATCCTGTTGTCTGGCTCCGAGCCCCTGTGCCACGGAGCCAGCACGACGAGCATGTCTCCCACCGGAAGGGGGGGAAACGCCTCCTCGCTCTGACGCGGCCACTGCTGATTCTCTATCTTCCCGAGGTCCTCGATCCTGACGTCCGGCGCCGAAGCCAGAGCATCGAGAAGGCGGTCCCGCCAGTGGGACAGGTCCTCGTCGCTGCGATAATATATGCGCATCCGCGTCCCGTTTGGCAGTTCCTGCACTTCAGTTCCAATGCTGCCGGATATCTCGGCGGCCGAGTACAGAATTTCCTCCCCCTCCTCCCTGGCGCTGCCCTCCATCAGGACGAGGACGGTTATGTACCACCAATACCCCTCCACCTCATTCACACCCCCCAAGAAATCGACATGGCATCTATAAGACCACCAGCTAATTTTACATCATCATTCACCCATTCAGCCCCGATGAACTCAGAATTGGAATGATGAGCGCAAAAATGCCAAATTTAGTTTCGGCGATTTAATCTACGCTTCATCCGCAATGTGTTGTATAATATTATTATAAAGCAAGGGCAGGTGGTCATGATGACGTGTATCAGCGAGACATCGCACATTGTTGACGTAGGTGAAAACAGGATAAACAGGCTCAACGACAGATTTTTGAGATACATTATGACAGGGGAGAACGGACAGAAAATCCTGGTCGATTTTATAAACGACGCCCTCTTGCTCTGGGATGACAACGTCATCGAAACCATTGAAAACCTGCCGTGCACTTTTTCCGACGATTGCGCCAAGATGAAGCTGTCGGTTTTCGACGCAGTCGCGCGTCGATTGGACGGCAGAACCGTCGACGTGGAGGTTCAATTTGTAAATCGGTTCGACTTCAGGAAGAGGGCTCCATACTACTGGTCGTTGACTCACGCGAAAAAACAGAAGGAGTGCATGGCGTACGTCCAGATCCAACCGACAATAGTAATATGCGTCCTCACCTTCGACATGCTGGACGACGAGGCCGGGTACCGCAACTCGTTCAAAATAATCAACGAGGACAGCGGCAGGTGTCTTTGTGACGACCTCCACATAGTCTACCTCGAACTCCCTAAGTTCCGCAGGCAGATCGGAAAGAAGAACATCCCCGCGACGGACCTCGATAAATGGCTGCTGTACTTCACCAACGAAGGCGGGGACAGGATGGAGAAAATAGCAGCGGAGAAACCGGCAATCGCCATGGCTATGCGGCTCGAATCACACTATTGGACCGACGCGGAGGAGAAAATTCTCTATGCCGCCGAACAGAGGCGAATGCTGGACGAGATAGGCGAAGAACTCGCATTCGGAATACTCCTGGACGCGGCTCGGGCCGAGACGGAAAAGGCCCGAAACGAGACACTGCGAAAGAGCCAGGAGAACCTCCAGAGGGGCATAGCCGAGGGCAAGAGGTCCGTGGCCGTCAACCTTTTAAAAATAGGGACAGACGTAAATAAGACCGCCGAGGTGACCGGGCTGACGATCGAAGAGGTCGAAAATCTCTATTCCGCCGTCTTGGATGGCAGGCTGCGTTAGATACTTAG
>JAISLO010000061.1 GCA_031290815.1 Synergistaceae bacterium
TGTCCGGCATCGATCTTTTCTTTCTTCGTCCTGCCGCTCGTCAAAGGTCATCGCCTCCCTCTTCCTGTGAGGCAATTATATCGCAATCTCGGAATTATCCGCTTAAAAGATCTGAAGGCCTGTGGATAAACGCTCTTCTCATTGATCCCATCGATGCCGGTCCGGTCGCGCCGGGATAATAAAAAAGAGGGCCCACCGGCCCTCTTTTTTATTATCGGATTACGTATGCTTAGAACGTTACGAACGTGCGGAGACGAATTATGTGATCGTCGTCGTCTCTTCCTCCAGGGCCAGCATTGTAAAGAGTTCTTCCATCCGCTGCAAGGAAACCGCCGTAGTCGATGTAGTCGTACAGAAGCTCGAACTCGACCGCCGGGTTAAGGCGATATGCTACGCCAACCGTCCAGTTCGTCGCGTCGTCAATGAACTGTGTGTCGTAATCAGCTGCGAAGTAGCGGATGAATGTGCGCCACTTGTCGTTCCACTGCTGGCCTGCCGCGATGCCGAACACCTTAGTGGTGCTCTCGTTCAGACCTTCTGGCCTATTAAACATCAGATCCGCTCCGCCGCCAATACCACTGTAAGGTGCTGGCATTTTCGCGAAATTATTGTCGATGTGACCGTACTCAAGCCAAACGCTGGTGAACTTCAACGCTTCCTGCTTGACATCGAGGATGACTTTCCAAGCGCTCGCTGTGTCATCCGGATTCGGGTTTGTTGGGCTAATCGGTGCCCGCCAGTTATCGCCAAGTCCCTGATGATAGTACACGCCCTTCAGCTCGACATCCGGAGTGAACCTGAAGCCGGCATACACTCCGAGGGTCAACAGGTCCGTGTCGCTCTCCGTATTGTTTGCAAACTTAACTTCCTCGTCGGTCATCCAGTAGTAGAGCATTACGCCGGCGCGGACTCTCTCGTTGATGTTGAAGTCGGCCAAACCGGCGATGAGGAAGCTCTCCAAACCGCCAGGAAAATCCACGATACTATTAGCAGCGTTCGGACTACCAGCGGCGTCACCATTGCTCACCGCTTGAAAGTTAGGATCATAGACGGCAGGAGTGATGCGACCGCTCTGACGAGCGACTACCAGTTCCAAATTCGCGAGACCCCAATCTTTCTTGAACTTGAACATGTTTGCGTCGATGTCGCCAAAGAGAGCGTCGTCGTTGCTGAAGTTATAGATATAGAGCCCCAGATCGTTCTCCCAGTCGAAGTTCGAACGTCCAACCGTGAGGCTGATGTCGTATGGAAGCTTAGTGGTTATTTCATAGAATCTCCACACCACGTTCCTATTGACGTTGTCGCTGGACTCGAGGCGAGCCATGAATGTCGTGGTCTCGTTGACGCGTTTGCGGATCCAAATGCGGTAGCGATTGAGGTCAAACTCGTTATCGCCATTTTTACCACTGTAGAAGGTCTTGCCGGCTGCATCAGTCGTGCCGAACTTCGCGTCGAAACGCACCTGACCGGCAAGGCTCCAACCGCCGATATCGGTCTCGAGAACAGCAACGCGCTCGTCGAGTGAATCAACCCTCACGCCCAGCGCATCCAGCTCGTCCTTGAACTCGACGATCAGACGCCTCATCATCTCGACATCCTGCTTGCTGGCCTTCTCCAGGTCCACATTCGCCAGAGCGCGCGCGATGATAGACGCCATCTCATAGCGGGTGGAGGGCTGAGAGCCTTTGTACGAGCCATCCGGATAACCGGAGATTACTCCGCGGGCGGCGAGCTGCGCCACCGCGTCATAAGCCCAATGGCTTGCCGGGACATCCATGAACGGGTTCGTCGCCGCAAACGCCGGAACTGCGAACGCTGCGAGGATTACTGCTGCTATGGCTATTGCAAATTTCTTCATAGTATGTACAACCCCCTTGATTGTGTTTTTTATTTCTGTTTTCTTGCTTCTATGTGCGTGGTAAGGTTGCAGTCGCGCCTCTGGGGGGCTGAGTTTCGGCGTAAAGTTTCCGAGTTTCCTTTGCCGCTCCCGCCAAGCTCCCAATCGGTCAAACCGCCGCCGTTCCGCCTCTTCCCTCCGCACTCCCTTGTTGACAATTGGGGGTTTTCGCCTCCTCTCCCGTCGTCGGGGATCACAGCGGAGCTTTGAGCAAATCTGGATTTCTGCATTCCGTCCAGGGGTTCAGATTGTCAAATTGCGTTTAAAAGACACCTGCTTTAAAAGCAAGTAAGCGACGGCCGCAAAATAAACACGCTGATCTCTCCATCGCAAAATCATTATACATGCATTGCCAAGACTGTCAATTCCCAATGACGATGAAAATGCGCTGAACTTCTGGCGGCCCTTTTGGGTAAAATACGGCTTCATCAAAGCTTAGCGGCAGAAAGGGGTAGTGTAATGGTGTTTTTTTTAGTGTTGCATCGCAGAGGACGGGGGTTGACGAGACGTGTCGAGGAGTAAAAATCTGATAACTGTAGCGGAGGGCGACTGCGAGACCGTGCACTGGGAGATCGTTCTGGAGCGGTACCTTGTTTTCCTGCGGGGGTGCGGCCGCTCCAAGAACACTGTTGATCTCTACGGAGATCAGATATCTCGCTTTTATCGCGTTAAAAACCCGTCGTGGGATGACGAGAGGGAGGATTTTTTTCATTGGAACGGAGAGCCTCAGATTCACTCCAACCACAGGCTGGATTCGTGCAGGCGCTTTTGGGAGTGGGCCGTCTCCGAGGGATATAGAAGGACAAATCCCGCCGAGAATGTAAAAAGACGAGTGATAAACAAGAACCAGACGGCAAACGTCAGTCTGGGAGACATAGAGAAACTTGTCATGGTGTTCAGGGAGGAACAGAAAACCCATCCGAGTCGTTGGGAAAGACTAAGAAATTACTCTTACATACTGTTCTCTGTGGGAACCGGGGTTCGTCCCGGCGAGGGGCTCAAACTCCGCAGGATCGACTTCAACATACCGGAGCTCTTCGTCATAGTGAGGGGCGAGCACGTAAAGACGAGGCAGAGCCGCGTGGTCTACATTCCGCAGAACGCCGTCCTTGTAAAACTCCTGAAGAAAATGATAAAACATCATGCCAAATCGGGATTAGCGGATGAATCGCCTCTTTTTTGCGACAGCGGCGGGAATCAGTTGAGCACACGTTCATGGTATCACATCGTCGCCCAAAGGGCAAAGAAAGCCGGAATACGGATCAAACCATACGATCTGAGGCACGCCTTCATCACTCACTCGCTCATAGACGGCGCAAATCCTTACGACCTCAGAGATCAGGTCGGCCATTCGAACATGGAGATGATGAAGAGATATTATCACT
>JAISLO010000062.1 GCA_031290815.1 Synergistaceae bacterium
GCTCGCACGTGCTGACGTCGATCACCCCCGAGTGATTGGCCCTGATCCGGCCTGCGTCCTGAAAGAGCGTTCCCTCGAACCTGCCAACGCCGGCCAGAGGCCTGATCACTCTGGCTATCGTATCCGGGCCGGACTTGCTCCACGCAATGACCCTTCCGGTCTGACGGTTCTCTATCTCCACCATGTAAGGCATATCGTCCTCGAACACTCTGAATATCATGGTCTCGCCAGGCTCGGGGAGCCCATCCGACAGGGTTCGTTCGGCGCCGCCAGACGCCTCTACAAATATCCTCGTACCGACTGGCGGTGCCCAAGCGCCGAAGAGCCCGGTTCCGGCCACAGAATCCAGAACTACGGCGGCGCCTGCTCCCGCGGCCGGCGCTATTGTCTCCTGAGGGATAACGCTCATCGTCCTTCCCTGTCCGTTCTCCACGCTGATCAGGATGTGAAGCGCGTTCACAGCGCTTGCAACGACAGAGCTGGGTTCTCCCCACGCGCTGGCAGTGTAGCTCGGCCAACGCGTTTTCTCGGGCAGTTTGACGACCCTGCCCAGATCAAACTCCCGGCCGTCATCGAGCCGCGACAAGACCGAGCCCCCTTCCGCAAATTCGATCCTCACGTCATACAGAAACTTTCCCTCCCCTGCGGAAAGATCTCCGGCGCGGAGGAATATCAAAGCAAAAAACAGCCCTGCTAAAATCTTTTTCATACTAACTCCTGAAACCTCCCGATCACCCACCCGAAGCTGGGCCAGTTCTGCGGAGCGAACCACATTGCCCACACGTTCGCAATGCCGTGAAACAGAGTAGACGTCGCAATGTTTCCATGCCTCTCCCTTAGAAAGCCCATGACGCACCCCGGAAAGAACACGGCGAACAAGAACAGCGACCGCGTCACGAATATGTGCGAGAGGGCAAATATGGCGCTGGTAAAAACGATCGAGCGAAACGGCGAAAACCGCCTCCTGAAGAGAGGCTGAATCCAGCCCCTGTAGAAGATCTCCTCTATTATTGCCGCCGCAATCCCGGCCGAGCCGAGGTTCAAGATGCGGTATACCGTGTTGTCCCTTGGCAGGCTCTCAAAAGGCCAGTTCATGGAGGCGAGAGTGAGGGGGATCAGCACAAAGCCCGATACCAGCAGACACTCGGCCAAGCCTCTGTGGGTGAAATTCCACGACAACCCGTAGAGCTTGGGGTCCTCATTCCTGAAGCGGCACCACTGGAACGGAACGAAGATCAACACCAAGCCGGCGATCGTCGGCACTACATTTTTCAGAACAAATTCCATTTTTTACTGGCTTGCGACGCGATCCTAAAGGTCGCAGCACTCCGCACAAAGACCGTAGATGAACACCTCTACCGCATCTACGGAGGCGATGTCGAAATTTCTGCCGTACCTCACGATGGCGTTCACGTCCATGGGAAGATCGAGTATTCTCTTGCACTTCCTGCACATGAAGTGCCCGTGAGGCTGTATGTTCGGATCGAAGTTCACCTTGTTTTTGTCTATGGTCAGGATTCGGATCATCGATGCCTGAGCCATGAGCTGAGTCGTGCTGTACACTGTAGCGATGGAGAGAGTTGGATGCTCCGGCTTTAATTCGATGAAAAGCTGTTCCGCCGACGGATGGTCCGTCCGCCCCTCGAGCGATTTCATAATTGCAATTCTTTGCGACGTCACCTTAGCCCCGGAAATTTGCAGGTGTTTTATTCCTTCTTCAACAGAAAACACAGAAAATTCCTCCCTACGGCAGAACCTAGAATAAAATGATTTTACCTTTATCTTAATTATATATGATGCCGTTTCAATTTGTAAAGGGTAACTACTCAGGTTTTGACAAACCAAGAGGAATGGATTGGCCACTTTGTCAGACTTACCCTCAATTCCCGGCTGAAATTGACACAACAATTCATCTCGTGCAATCTTAGCGGGACAGGTATACTCGCGAACAACGACAATAAGGAAACGCATGGTATCGTCCTTCAGCAACTTCAGTTATAGCAACCCTTGTGTGGGCTTATATGCGCTTTTGCGTCGTCATGTGTCCGTCATACCTGCGATTATCTCCAGCGCGGCGTCGAATTCGGCCGTCAGTACGTGGTCGGAGATTTGTTCCAGGGATTCCCTTGCGCGCGCGTCCAGAGGTATTCTATTCAGTTCTCCCAGCAGGCTGTCGATGGCTCGCGCGTTCTCGGCTTTCAACGCCTCGGCCAGTTTCAGCAGCAACGGATGGTGAGCGCCGTCCTGGGGCGAAGCGCTTTGTTTCAGCGCCCCGCCTGTTTTGTCCTCCGCTTCGGCCTCCAGCGCCGCGCCGATTCCCTCCGCCAGTTCCGCGAGATGTCCGGTGAAAACAGGCAGCGCGTCCTCGATAAAGGCCATGTCTCCGCTCCTCCCCGCGGCCTCCAATCGGGCCGCCTCCGCTGAGATCTCCGCCGCCCCTATGCTGGCCAAGGCGCTCTTCAACGCGTGGACCTGAGTGATAAACATTGGCAGACCAGCCTCATCCGGCGGCGTCTCAAGCAGGGACAGACGCCCAGCGGCGTCCCTTCTGAACGTGGAGAGCACCTGTTTGTAGCCGCGCACGGTCCCGCCGGTCATGGCGACGCCGCGCTTCACGTCCACGCCCTGAATCACAGGTTCCTGCGGTTGGGAGACCGGCTCGGCTTCCTTTTCCGGCTTCCGCATGTCGTTCGCCCTTATCTGTTTTTCCTTGGGGAGCCACTTCCCGATTATCTCGTCCAGTTTGGACACGTCTATGGGCTTGGCGAGAAAGTCGTTGAAGCCCTGGGCCAAAAACATCTCCCTCATTCCCGATACGGCGTTCGCCGTCAGCGCGACGATTGGAATGGGGTGTCTCCCGCTTGCCTGACCATGTTCCCTCTCCCACTTCCGGATCGCCGAGACGGCCTCAACGCCGTCCATGCCGGGCATCATGTGATCCATGAGCAAAAGATCGTAACGATTGGCCTTAACCAGCCCGACCGCTTCCTCCCCGGAGAGAACGGTGTCCATCTCCATTTGATAGGGAGCGAGCAGGCCCGTCACCACCGTTAGGTTCGTCGGCAGATCGTCAACCACCAGAATTTTGGCGTCTTGGGTCACAAAGCGGAAACTGAACGAGGAGTCGTTCTGTTTCTGTTCGCTGATCGTGAAGGGAGAGGCGTCGGTGACGGTCTGCGGGATAACCGCCGTGAATACGCTGCCCTCGCCGTATTTCGATTCAGCCGTAATGTCCCCGCCCATGAGCCGGCAGAGGTTGCGGCTGATGACAAGGCCCAGCCCGGTCCCCTCGACATTTCGGTTTTTAGCGATGTCGAAGCGGGTGAATTCCTCAAACAGCCCGGAGATGTCCTCAGGCTTTATGCCGATTCCGGTGTCGGCCACCTCGATGACGAGGTTGATTCTATCCTCCGAGAGGCTCTCTCCTCGGACGCTGAAGGTGACCGTTCCGGCTGGCGTGTACTTTACAGCGTTGCCCAGCAGGTTGAGAGCGACCTGCCGCACCCTCGCCTCGTCGCCCAGGACTTTGTTCGGCAGGGAGGGGTCGAACTCGGTGACAAAGCGCAGGTCCTTTTCCCCCAGTCTGGTACGGATGATGAAGACGCAATCGCCAAGCAGGGAGGACAGGGAATATTCCCGGTCGGTAATATCGAGCTTTCCCGATTCGATTTTCGAGAAATCCAGGATGTCGTTGATGATGGAGAGCAGGTTCAAACCGGCGTGCTTTATCTCCCGCACATATTTGTCCTTTTGGGGGGCGTTTGCCTCCCGCAGGGCCAGTTCGCTCATGCCGATGATGGCGTTCATCGGGGTGCGGATTTCGTGGCTGGTGTTCGCTAGAAAGCTGCTCTTCGCTTCCGACGCCGCATCGGCCCGTTTCTTCAGTTCCAGCAGAGCCTGGTTTTGCTTGTTCGCTTCGTCCAGAAGCAGAGTGTTCGACTGGGCGGCAAGCTCCGCCTTCATCTTTGAGTTCAGTATTTCCCGATTCTGCCTGGTAAGGGACTTGAAGAGGAAGACGAATACCACCCCTCCGACGGCGATAAACGCCAGGGCGAGTATTATCTGACGCGCCGCCAGTCCGTACATCTGAGCGTACATCGCGCTGGCGTCGAAATCGCACCCGGCGACGCCCACCATCTCCCCCCTCGAATTGAGAATAGGGGCGAACGAGGAGATTATCCCGTCCCAAGTTCCAGTGTCGCTGTTGCCGCCGTACTGGGGCGTTTTAGTCTCCCATGTCCGAAAGTAGGAATCCTCGTAACCGCTCACGTCCTCCTCCGCCCCGAGAGGGGAAAAATCAGGCCCGCCCGGTTCGTCGCTTCCGTCTATGATGAACCGATGTATGGAGCTGGAGGGATCGTCGCGGCCCATAGTATAAAGGTACTTGCACTGGGTCTCATCCTTCAGGGCCAGCAGCTTGAGCCTTGCGGCCTCGTAAAAGGGGTCGTTTTCGTCCATGGTTTGGCGGAGCCGCTCGAAGGCGTCCCCGTCCACGAGGGCCGCGGCCCGTTTGGCGATGGGAATCCCCAGGGTGTCGCACAGTATGTCCGTCACCTTGTTCACCTGCTGGAACGAAGTAAAGACGACGACAGCGAAGATCGCCGTCACGAACAGGGCGAAAAACAGGACGAAATACAGTTTCAGCCGGTTCGCTTTTTCGACGCCGCGCATAGGCCGCTCACCATGAAACCAGATAAGAACAGGTCTCCGCGCCGTTCTTCCGGCATGGTTTCGAGTCGTCGTGGATGACTATGGCCTTTGTGTCGAACCTTTGAGCCATTGCGGTGATGATTCCGCGGTCGAACGCGCAGGGGTAGGGGTTATGGCTCAAGCTGAGGATGAGATTTCTCCCCGGCATTTGTTCGCAGCCGTAATGACCTATCCCTTCGCTCACGGCTCCGGTTTCCGAGTCATACAGGCAGCCTCTGCCGTTCTTCCGGTGGTTGATGTGGTAGGCTATGTCGATCGCCCGTATGGCGCTGTACATGTCGGTGACTCCGGACGGAAACTGAGCGTTGGAGGGAATGGCGCGGCCGATTTTGTACAGCACTCCGTCGCCAACCTCAGCGGCGACCGCCGCGAAACCGTCGAGCCAAGCCTGTTGGGGATACCAGCCGTTCATGTCGAAAAGCCATCTTCCGCCTTTTATCGTTCCTATCCCCACGTTGCTCATGTACTGTTCTCCCAGGGATTTGAAATCTCCCATCCCGTCCACAAAGGCGTATACGGTCTGCCCGTTTACCTCGATTCCTTCCTCAAAAGCCTTGAATTGCATGGCGTTCATCTCCGCTTCGTTTTTGTTTTTAAATTTGTCAAAATCTCTATGTCAGACGTTTGACGAGGCTATCCGCCGTTAGAGCGGCTTCTTCAAATTCCCCTATGAGCATGAAATCTGAAATCCGCGACAGGGATTCCCTCGTGACGGCGTCGAGAGTCTCTCTGTTCAAGCCGGCCAGAATCTTGTCGGCGTCGCGCACGTTCTCCGAAACAAGCGCTTTCCTCAGAAGGCGCAGCGATTCGCCAGGACTTGAGCATCTTTCCTCGGATGCATCCGCCGTTTTCTCCGTGAGAGCGATTTTGATCCTCTCCGTCGTGGCGGACAGGTTTTCAAGAAAAACACCGAGATTTCCGCGAATATATTCCATGTCGCTGTTTTTGCCGGCTGATTCCAACTCGGACGCAAGGCGCGAAACCTCAGCCGCCCCTATGCTCGCCGACGCGCTTTTCAGAGCGTGAACCTGCGTGATGAATGATGCAACGCCGCTCTCATCGGGCGCGTTTCTCATCAGTTCCATACGTTTGGCCGCGTCGCGGCAGTAGAGTTCGAGCACCTTTATGTAGCCTTCCATCGTCCCGCCCGTCATAGCAAGCCCGCGCGCGGTGTCCAGACCTTCGATCTTCATTTCGGGCGTTTGCAAAGCGGCGCCGCGTTTTTCTTCGGGCGCGGATGTCCTTCGTTTATCAGCGGGAATCCATTTGACCATGATCTCGTTCAGCTTTGAAATTTCAATCGGTTTCGAAAGAAAATCATTGAAGCCGCTGTCCAAAAACATCTCCTTCATGCCGGAAACCGCGTTAGCTGTCAGAGCGATTATCGGGACCGTCTTGAAATATTCGCCGGGCGTCGCCCGGATTGCCGCCGTCGTCTCTATCCCGTCCATATCAGGCATCATGTGATCCATAAAAATAAGATCGTAAACACCTTCCCGTGTCATACGGACCGCTTTAGCGCCGCTGCCGCAGAGGTCGAGCGCAGCCTTGTAAGGAGCGAGCAGACCCCCAGCCACCTTCAGATTGGTCTCTATATCATCCACTATCAAGATGCGCGCTTCAGGGGTGGTGAAGCCGATACGGAAGTCCCGCGTTTCGCCGAAATCGCTGGCGAGTTCGTCCAATTCACCAAGCGGCCCGCCGTCGAGCACCTTCTGGAGGAGTGTCGCCGTGAAGACGCTGCCCTTGCCGAAGACGCTCGATACGGACACGTCGCCGCCCATCGCCAGACAGAGTTTTTTGGTTATGGCAAGCCCCAAACCCGTGCCCTCGATGTTTCTCTTTACATCGCCGTCGAATCGCATGAACTCGTCGAACAGCCTCCCAAAATTTTCCTCCTTGATGCCTATCCCCGTATCCGCGACCTCGAAGGTCAGCGATATTTCGCCGTCCGAGCGCGTCTCGCCGCGCGCGCTGAACGACACGCAGCCCTCGAAAGTGTATTTCGCCGCGTTGGACAGCAGGTTCAGCAGTACCTGACGGACGCGGATTTCGTCCCCTTCCAGCCTGCGCGGCAGGGTATCGTCGATGTTCGTGATCAATCGGACGTTCTTTTCGGAGAGACGCATCCGTATGATGTTGATCACGTCCTTCAGCAGCGAGCTTAGCCAGTATTCCCCACGGGCTATTTCCATCTTGCCGGATTCTATCTTGGAGAAATCCAGGATGTCGTTGATGATGGAGAGGAGATTGTTCCCGGCGTGTCTCACATGAGCCGCGTTTTCGCGCACCGACGGCGATACGTCCTCCCGAAGTATCAGTTCCGACATGCCGATGATGGCGTTCATCGGCGTGCGTATTTCGTGGCTCATCTTCGCCAGGAATATGGATTTGCTCTTGTTCGCCTCGTCGGCGCGCAGAGCCGAGAGCTGGTATCCCCAGAGAGAGGCGAGGCCGCTCGCAATGACGAAGGTAACGGCGAATATCTGTAAAATGGTGATTCTTTCCATGCTGCGGCGGGTGGAGATTATCTTCACATCCTCGATATCGACCCCGACAGCCGCGACGACTCCGCCATCGGAGCCGTATACGGGACCGTAAGCGGACATCAGCCCCTCCCACCCCTCGGTATATGTGCCTATTCCCTCGCAGTTGATTTCACCTTTAAACGCGAACTCCACTCCGCTCTCTATCGACGGATCGACCAGTTCCGTATCGACTCCAACCCTCGTCTCCTCGTCGAAATCGTTGTCGATGATATACTGCAGCTTGTCACCGACCATTCGCATATAGTAAACGTATATAACGTCGATTTCCTCTGAAAAATCCCTCAATTTTTCCTTCAATCGCCTGTATTGGGGAAGTTCAATATCCGAAGCGTCACGGTAAGAATCGAGTTCTTCGCCGCTCACCAACGAAGACGCGGCCACTGCGAGAGCTTTCAGCCTTTCCGAGTAGTTATATTCCTCCGATTCCATGAATTTCCTGAAAATCATGTTTGTGTACACGGACAGGAAGAACACTATGAGCGACGTGATGATGAACATCAGACGGGCGTTTTTTATATTGGAGATTATCCGTATCAATATTTTCTCTTTGAATGTCATTCGGTTTCACACCCTTCCTGAACGCGCTTAGTTAAACAGATGCGGCGTGATGTTCGCGCCGGATTCATCATGCGAGGAAGCGGCGAAATCTGAAAAACAGGCGAGGTCAATCGTCGTGCCCAACATACTGCCCCGCCAAAAGTTCCTCCGTTATGTCCGCAGCCGCCTTGAAATCGGACATGAGCACACAGTCCGATACTTCGGATATAAGATCCCTGATTTCCTTACCGAAGGGCTTTTTCTTCAATTCATTCAATATGCCGTCCGCCGCTCTAATCTCCTCCGCTTCCAGCGTCTCCTTCAATCTCAGGAGAACTGCCCTGTCCGGGAGAAGCTCTCCGTCCACCGAGCCTTCCTCGCGCAAGGAGAGCGCATAGCGGATGCGCTCCGCCGTGAGGGACAGATCATCCCTGAACCCGTCCAGCGCTTCGGAAATAGCAGCCACGTCGCCGCGCTTGCCGGCGTCCTCCAGCATCGCGGCTTCCTTCGACAGATCGGCCGCTCCGATGTTCGCGGAGGAACTCTTGAGAGCGTGAACCTGCGTTGTGAAGAACGCGAGCCCATCTTCGTCCGGTACGCCGGAAAGAATTTCAAGCCGTTTCGCGACGTCCTGGCAGTAAAGTTCAAGCACCTCCACGTAGCCTTCGAAGGTTCCCCCGGTCATGGCGATTCCACGCTTTACATCCACGCCCGGAATTTCCAGTTTCCCAGAACTGTCCTGCTTCCTCGCCGAGGACGCGGGATCGCCGTCCGATTTGATCTGTTTTTCCCTCGGAAGCCATTTTCCGATCACCTCGTCCAGCTTCGATACATCTATGGGCTTCGCCAGAAAATCGTTGAAGCCCTGGGCCAAAAACATCTCCCTCATTCCAGACACGGCGTTCGCAGTCAGCGCGACTATCGGAACCCTGGGCCCGTCCGATGTCTCAGCCTGTTCTCCCTCCCACTCCCGGATTGCGGCGACCGCCTCGACGCCGTCCATTCCTGGCATCATGTGATCCATGAACACGATGTCGTATCCGTTG
>JAISLO010000063.1 GCA_031290815.1 Synergistaceae bacterium
AAGAAGGGCTCGTTCGCGATGATAAACGGACGGATGTAAAGGGACGTGGACGGCACCGACGGCACCCACGCCTCGTCGACCTCGACAAGCTTCGAGATGGCCCTGACCATCTCCCCCTCGTCGATAGGGGCGATGCACATGCGCTCGCAGGTCTTGTTCATGCGAGCCATGTTCTGATCCGGACGGAACATGACGATGCTGCCATCCGCAGTCTTGTATGCCTTCATTCCCTCGAAGATCAACTGGCCGTAGTGCAGACAGCAGGACGCGGGATCGAGCGACAGCGGACCGTAGGGCACTATCCTGGCATCATGCCACCCCTTGCCCTCTTTGTAGTCCACCAGCAGCATGTGATCCGAAAAAACCTTTCCAAACGGGGTTTTGGGAAGCTCGTCATCTGACGGCCTTCTTTTGGGATGCAACGTCTTTTCTATGCGGATTTCCATGTTCTCATTCCCTTCAAAATATTGGTCGTATTTGGCCGATGCCTCGGGTACTTCGGCGAGACTGCAACGCGGCCCCGCGCTTCGCCGGAGTTTTGCGGCCTTCGGATCGGGTGAGATTTATTATAAGCCCGATGCCGCGGTTTGTCTCGTCTGAAGCGATATATCCGGCGATACATTTGAGCACATTTGACTGAGCCGATACATGAAATGTTTGCGCTGTTTTAAAAGGGTATGCTCGATTTTGCAACTAAATATGGTATTATTTTTTCATGAACAACAAACATCGCAAGACCTTGGAAGATATTTTTACCGATCCCATCAGGCCGGATATCAAAATGACTTATAAGGGATATCAAGGCAGTTTTGAATATGACCCGGAGGCTGATATTTTTCATGGCGACGTATTAAACATTGCCGATGTCGTAACCTTTCAGGGCCGTTCTATAGACGAACTGAAAACCGCCTTAGCGGAATCTGTCGATGTTTACTTGGAATACTGTGAAAAACGCGGAAAATTGACGAAAATAAAGAATGAAGAAATGGAGCTGGAATATGAAAAAGAACGACGTTTATTTTCTTGACTCTCGCACATTTTAAAAATCGCCGCACATTTGACAAGACGGATAATCTGGTATATAGTAAATCAGATCAGATACGATATCCGATTATCCGTCGAGGGGTTTGCCGTGGACATACAAAGTGTTGGAGACATCATATGTAACGAGATACGCCAGCGCATATTAGAAGGGGTTTACACATCCGGGGAGCGTCTTAATGCGGACGAACTGGCTCGGGAGCTCAAAACGAGCAAGACCCCGGTCAGGGAGGCGTTGAACCGTCTCGAAAGCGAGGGTCTTGTATCGTTCAAACCGCGAGTCGGGTGGAGCGTAAGCGCCCTCACCATCGAGGAGTTCATTGATTTTCTCGAAATTCAATATGCTCTCCGTTATTTTATCACCGAAAACATCATGCCCTGCATAGACGACATCGACTTCGGCCTCCTCAGGTCGATAAACCAGAAGATTCCCCAACTCCTAGCCAAACGCAGCTTCTTTGAAGTCATCCAGCAGAACGACCTGTTCCACATGACTATTTTCTCCGCCCACCCAAACAAACTGTTGCTGCGAAAGCTGGAGGAGACGGACGCCATAGTCCGTCTTCAAAGGGTGCGCTTCTTCGAGCAGGAGAAGGAGTCCGTTCCCTCCCTCACGGAGGACGCCTTCTCCCAGCATCTGGAGATATTGGACGCGTTCGAGAGACGAGACGCCGAAGCCATAAATAACGTATCGAAAAAACACCAGGAGTCCATCCTGCGGGCTTATAAACTTATCAGGATACAGCTTTGAACGAGGACTGATTTATCGTCAGTAACCTGAGAACGCGCTGATCATCAAATCGACAAGACGAAATTCAACCAAACGTCACATGTTCAACTTATGTGGCTGCTGTTTTTTTGCGGCGTTTTTTCTGAATACCGGCCATCATGAGCGGCATCGCAGCGGTCTGAGGAGGTGTTGATCTTAAAAAAGCAGTGACGGAGCACGGCGGCTGTTTGACGATTCAAGGGCGTAAATGTAAGAGCGGGCCTCGAAACCGGAGACCTTGGAGTTCCTCAGGGAACACAAAATATCGAAAAGGCGGTGCACAAATTATGAAAAAGATGATACTGCTCCTTTTAGTCGTATTTGCGTTCACAGCGTTCACAGGCACGGCGCGGCAGGCTTCCGCGGCGGAATATACGTTCAGGATCGCGTTCATCGGCCCTGAAGCGCACGGTCAGTACATCGCGCTCAATGAGACGTTCAAGAAACAGGTCGAGGAGAAGACCAAGGGACGTGTGGCGGTCGAGATATATCCCAATGCGCAGTTGGGCAGTGACAGACAGGCGATAGAGGGAGTGAGCATCGGTACGATAGAGATGGCGGCCATAGGCGGATCCAGCCTGCTGCCGCTCGACGACAGGCTCAAGGTGATGGATCTTCCGTTCATATTCAAGACCTCGGAAATAGCCCACAGGGCCTACGACGAATTCTTGACCGAGGAATTCAACAAAATCCTCGAACCGCACGACATCCTCATCCTCTACGCCGCCGAGCTGGGATTCAGAAACATAACCAACAACAGGGGGCCGATACGGAAGCCGGCGGACTTGGCAGGCCTCAAGATCCGCACTATGGAGAACCCGCTCCATGTCGAGAGCTTCAAGCTGTTCGGGGCAAATCCGACTCCGGTCGCCTTCTCCGAGCTCTACACCGCATTGCAGCAGGGAACAGTGGACGCGCAGGAGAACCCGATCAGCGTCATCTCGACCGGAAAGTTCTACGAGGTGCAGAAGTACCTCTCCCTCACCGGGCACATATACACCCCAACGATGCTCCTCGTTAAAAAGAGTTATTGGGAGAGCCTGCCTGAGGATCTCAGGTCCGAGATCTCCGTCATCTTAAAGGAGACCCAGGCTATAGAGCGCAAGATCATAATGGATCAGAACACTCAGGCCGTGGAGGAACTGAAGACGAAGGGTACAGAGGTCAACGAACTCACGATAGAGGACAAGCAGGCGTTCCTCGACCTCGCCAAGCCGGTGTACGATTCATACATTGAGAAATACGGCGATTCTTTCATCAAAAAGATAAACGCTCTCGATTGAACATAACAGGGTTTCGAAAGGGGGTATTTAGATCATGAGCGAGATCAGAGTTCTGAAGAACATGGTGTATACGAAGACGGACAGGGAATATCTCACCGCGGACATATTTCTTCCTCCGGTTGGGAAGAAGGACATTCCCTGCATGGTCCTCCTGCACGGCGGAGGATGGAAGTTCGGCAACTCTGACGCTTACAACGAATGGGGCATCGCGCTGGCGCAGCGCGGAATATGCGCTATGTCCATCAACTATCGCGTCTCCACACCCAGCTACATCGGATGGCCCGGCGCGCTGGACGACGTCGAGGCCGCAACCAGTTTCCTGGTGAGCAAGGCTCACGAATGGGATCTGGACCCTTACAACATGGGCTTCATGGGGGACTCGTCCGGCGCTCACCTGGCGTTCATGGCCACAATACGGCACGAGTACTCGAGCCATAAGATACGGCTGATCGTCGGCGCTTATGGAGTGTATGACGTCGGCGCGTGGGGAGAGTACGCGGCAAAAAAGTGGACGCAGCAGCCGAACGTCGTCATCAACCTCATAGGGAAACCTCTGCAGGACAGCAAGGCGTTCGAGGAGGCATCTCCCTACTATATGATAGATCGGGCGTTGAACGACAATCCGCTTCTGAACCCCGAGATAATGCTCCTCTGGGGCGAACAGGACAACTTCGTCCCGTGCGCGTCTCAGTCGGTGCCGTTCGCTAAGAAGCTCAAGGAGACGACCAAGCTTCGCGTGGAGACGATAGCATTGCCGGACGCCGCCCATCTTTGGTTTCCAAGGGACATCACGTCCGGCGAGATAAACGAGCTCGACAAATATCCGCTGTCGGAGGTCGCTCCAAAGGTCCTGGATTTCATAACCGGCGTCTTCTCAAAGCCGAGGTTCACTCACCCGAACTACACGGGAGGTTATGAAAACAGCGCCGCGTTCAGGAGGACTCGCTTCAAGGACAGCGACCCGCTCAAGGCCATATACGGATACAAAGGGGAAGACTGATTCAGTAGGCTCGAAGATTTGATGAAACGCCTGTTGATACCAATTCGACATTCAAGGGGGAAGGGATTATTTTGATTGCGCCAATTTGGAATCCAGTAAGAGGAACGCTCAGGGTTGCGGGACTCGCTTCCGGCTCTGGAAACACGCTCTGGAAGGCGCTCGAACTGCAAAGAGAGCTCGAGGGGACATGGGAGGGAAGTCCTTTCGAGATAGTGGCCGTATTCGCAGACTCCCCCGACTCCAAGTGCGTGAAGACCGCCGGGGATCTTGGCATCCCCTGCGAATCCTCTGATATCAGGGCGTTTTACGCGGAACGCGGCGCCGAATTGAAGGACCGCGGAGTGAGGGCGGATTACGACAGGCTCATACTGAGTCGCCTGGCTAAATACCGTCCCGACATGCTGCTGCTCGCCGGATATGTGTGGGCGACGACCGATGTCATAACGAAAAGCATACTCACCGCCGGCGTGCACCCCGCCGATCTGTCCATAATGAAGGACGGGCGGCGGGCATACGCCGGAGCCAGGGGAATAGAGAGCACTTTGGCCGGAGGAGAGCCGGAGATAAGGGCCAGCAGCTACCTCGCCACCCCGGTCATCGACGGCGGCCCCATACTCATGATATCCCCGCCCGTCAAGGTGGATGCCGGCGACAACCTCGACGACAGGGAGAGGAGCAGGCGCTACCTGGCGCCCGTCAACGACCAGGGGCGTATCGTCGGCACGAGGACAGTCCTGGAGATAGCCCAGGGGCATTTTGGAATGGACGGGGATGGATGCCTGTATTACAAGGGCATTCCAGTGCCAAGTGGAGTCAAGTTTGAGAGCTGGGACGAGAACCGACCGCTGCACACGCGGTCGATCGCCGGCCTGCTCTCCCCCGGCAGCATCGCGGTCGTCGGCGCGTCCGCCAGGGGCGGGCTTGGCGGCAGCGTGCTGAAAAACATCGTCGATTACGGGTTCAAGGGGCGCGTATGGGCCGTCAACCGCGGCGGAGAGGACGTACTCGGGGTCAAGGGATACCAGAGTGTATCAGACCTGCCGGAGGTCCCGGACCTGGCCCTCATAACCGTCCCCGGCGAGGCAGTCGAGGGCATAGCGGAGGAGTGCGGAAAAAAGGGCGTCAAAGCGCTGGTCGTCCTTTCCGCAGGTTTTCGAGAGATCGGCGGTTCCGGCGCTGACCTCGAACGCAGGCTAGTCGGCACGGTGAACCGTTACAACATGCGCATGCTTGGTCCCAACGGCATGGGGATCATAAACACGAGCGAGACAGCGTCGCTCAACGCGAACATGATCGAAATAACACCAAGGAAGGGCGGGGTCAGCTTCATCACCCAGAGCGGCGCAATAGGCTCCGCCTTGACGGACTTCGCCGAGGAGATGGGGATAGGCTTCTCGATAGTGGCCTCCACCGGCAATCAGCCGGACGTGACGGTCAACGATCTCATCCCCTTCATGGCCGAGGACGAGAACACGTCCGTGATAATAGCATACCTTGAGACAATCCCTGATCCGGGGCGTTTTGCGAGGATCGTCAAAAAAGCGGCCGCCAAAAAGCCCGTCGTGATCCTCAAATCGGGCAGGACCGCCGCAGGCGCGCGCGCAGCAAGCTCTCACACGGGCAGTCTCGCCGGAGACTCCGCCATAGTCGAGAGCCTCATAGAGAAGACCGGCGCGATCCGCGCTAAAAACATAGAGGAGATGTTCCTTCTAGCGGCCGCTCTGTCGAAGATGCCCCGTTTCACCGGCGGCAGAGTCGGTGTGATCAGCAACGCGGGCGGGCCCGGAACCCTGATCGCCGACTCGCTGAGCGAGGCCGGGTTCACGCTGCCCATGATGTCCCAGGAGATGAGGGATGATCTGGCGCGGTCGGTAATGTCCCAGGCCTCGACCGGCAACCCGATAGACCTCGTAGCGACCGCCCTGCCCGAACACTATGCGGCCGCGGCGGCTCGTATGATCCGGAGCGGGATCTACGACGCGCTCATCCTGATGGTGGTCCCTCCCGTCGGCGTGCCCACCGCTCCGATAGCGGGCGCGGTGGCCGAGACGCTGAAGTCGAGCGGATTGCCGGTCGTCTCGTGTTTCTTCGGGCCCTCCACCGGGGAGGGCGGACGCCGCGCCATGCTCGATTCGGGCATCCCGTCTTTCGAGTACCCGGAACAGACCGTGGAGGCCCTGGCTCTGATGCGTCGCTCGCCCCGCGAGGAGGAGCCGTTCGAGGAGGATGTTCCGCTGCTGGATAAGATGTACGAAATACGCGGCCTCGCGTCGGGAGATGGATATCTGCCCCAGGACGCGTGTCAGAGGCTGCTCTCCATCTATGGCCTGCCTGCGGCGCGATCCGCGCTCCTGAGAGGCGCCGGTGACTGCGACGGGCTGGATCTGACATATCCGCTGGCCGCAAAGATCGACCACCCCGATATAGTTCACAAGTCCGACGTGGGCGGCGTTGTGCTGAACATCGGGAATCAGAGCGAGTTGAAGGATGTCGTTCAGACTCTCCTCGGCAAGTTCTCGGGGGCTCGTGGCGTACTCGCTCAGGAACAGGCCCGCCCGGGATTGGAGCTCATCCTCGGCGCTAACTCCGACCCGGACATGGGGCATGTAATGCTCGTCGGGATGGGCGGGGTCAGCGTCGAGATAGACAAAGACATCGCAACGGCGCACGTGCCGTTCGACAGAGGACGCGCGGACGCGATGCTCAGATCGCTCAGGGCCTGGCGTCTGCTCGAAGGGTGCAGAGGGCGCGCCGGGGTCGACGTCAGCGCGTTGAAGGACTTGATGCGGAGGCTTCAGAGGCTCCTGCTTGACAATCCCAACATCAAAGAGCTCGACCTGAACCCTGTGATATGGGACGGAGAGCGATTCGTCATCGCTGATTTCCGCATAAGGGTATGACGCGGCACTGTCCGCCGGTTGACGCCGACAAGGCTGATTTATCGTCAGGAGTCTGACGCAAACGGACAGACGCGCCTGTGACGAAGGCAAGGGGGATTATTTCATGAAACAACTGCTCCGAATCCTCGACGACAAATTCGAGGAATACTTCCTGGTCGGCACGCTCTTTTTCAGCGTGGTCCTGATATTCGCCCAGGTCGTGATGCGGTACGTCTTCAGGAACTCCGTTTTCTGGAGCGAGGAGCTCGCGAGGTATCTGTTCGTATGGCAGGCATGGGTTGCATCCAGCTTCGCTACGAAACACTCCAGGCACATAAACCTGGACATAGTCGTCAACCTCTGCTCGCAAAACATACAGAAGATCCTTTTCTGGACAGCCCATATAATATGGCTCTTGTTCGCCCTCTATATCACATGGAAATCGGCTGGGCTGACAAACACCATATTTTCGAGAAAGACCGTCTCGGCGGCGATGCAGATCAGAATGGGCTGGGTCTACCTGGCTGTTCCGTTTGGCTGCGCGATGATGTCGTTCCGCCTCGTTCAGAACATGGTGTTCAGACTGCGCGGACGGAAAGGGGAGGCTGCCTGATGTTCCTGTTTGTGCTGGTAGGATGTTTCATAGTGCTGCTGTCGATCGGCCTTCCCATAGGCATAGCGCTGGGGTTGACCACGACCGTGGTCATCCTTTGGATGAGCAACCTGAACGTGATATTGGTGGCACAGAACGCGGTCGCGGCGCTTGATTCGTTTCCCCTGCTCGCCCTTCCGTTCTTCGTCCTGGCCGGCAATCTGATGTTCTACGGCGGGATATCGCGCAGATTGCTCAACCTGGCCGACGCGATGGTCGGAAGGGTCATCGGAGGGCTCGGCATGGTGACCACCGTGGCCTGCATGTTCTTTGCGGCTATATCCGGCTCAGGCCCGGCGACGGTCTCCGCCATAGGGACGATAATCATCCCGTCGATGAAGGATAAGAAATATGACGTCAACTACGCGGCCGCCATAACCGCCGCCGCGGGCTCCATAGGGGTTATCATTCCTCCGAGCATCCCGTTCGTCATATACGCCGTCATAACAGGGGCGTCGGTCGCCGATCTATTTCTCGCCGGGGTAGTGCCCGGGTTGATCATGGGCTTCGCGTTGATGCTGACCAACTTCATCATGTCGAAGAAGTACGGCTACAAAGGCAGGGAGACGGCCGGCTCGGAAAAGTGGTCCGTGTTCAAGGAGTCCATCTGGGCCCTTGTCATGCCAGTAATCATCCTCGGCGGCATATACGGCGGCATCTTCACTCCGACCGAGGCCGCTGTCGTCGGCTGCGTCTACGCGCTGGTAATAGGGATATTCGTGTATCGTGAAATAGGAATAAAAGAGGTATACGACGCCCTGAAGGATACGGGGCTGATCACGGGAGCGACCGTGTTCACCCTGGCGTTCTCCACATCGTTCGCCACCCTGATAACGATGAAGCAGATCCCAAACATGGTGGCGAACTACCTGAGCTCGGTGTCCGATTCGCCGTTCGTCATAATGATGATCATCAACGTATTCCTGCTGATGGTTGGCTGTTTCGTCGACAATATCTCGGCCTGCATCATCCTGTCCCCGATACTTCTCCCGATAGTCACCAAGCTCGGGGTCGATATAGTTCACTTCGGGGTCATTATGACGGTCAACCTGGCCATAGGCTTCTGCACCCCGCCGTACGGCATCAACCTGTTCGTGGCAGCGGCAGTCGCCGATACGAGCGTCGCTAAGATATCCAAGTTCATACTGCCGTTCATCCTTGCGATGATCATAACTCTCCTTATAACGACATATATACCGCCGGTCAGCATGTTCCTGCCGACGCTCTTGAAATAGCGGAAGCGCTGACTAAGCTGACTAATCGATGAGAACGAAACAAGGAGGTGTTGGTCCGGACACAGTCAGAGAGAGGCATGGGATGACCATATACGGCATGACAGGAGCAATCCTGACAGTGTGCAGTCCCGCTGAGGCGGGCATTCAGAGAGGGGTTAGTGATGACCTTGGCAGATAAACTCACAGTTGGTATCTATGGAATGATGAACAACGCCGAACACTCCCTGGAGGATCGAGTGTTCGAGGGGAGCGGCGTCAGCATAATCAACCCCGCATGGAAGGATGACGCGGCGTTCCAAAAGATGCTCCCGGACCTGGACGGTCTTATCGTTCTCACCACTGAGATCGACAGGGCCGCAGTGGAAAAGATGAAAAAATGCAAGGTCCTGGTGCGGCAGGGGCTGGGAGTGGATAACTTCGACCTCGAAGCAGTGAAGGAGAGGGGCATACAGGCGTACAACGTGCCGGATTATTGCGTGGACGAGGTAACGACACACGCAATGACCCTGGCGCTCATGCTGGTCAGGAATATGACCTATTACATGAGCGACATAAGCGACAAGGTATGGAACTCGCTGAAGGCCCCGCAGAGCGCGCGGGCAGGCGAGCTGACATTTGCGCTGGCCGGGTTCGGGCGCATGGCGCAGGTTGTGGCGGTGAAGGCAAAGCCTTACTTCAAGGAGATAGCGGCCTACGATCCGTATATGAACAAGGACGCGGCATCCCGCCTCGGGGTTCGCGTCGTGGACACGCTGGAGGACCTCCTGCGAACCGCCGACGTTCTGTCGATTCACATCCCGCTGACCGACGCCACCAGACACATGTTCAACGAGGAGAGGCTGAGCCTCATGAAGCCGACCGCATACCTCGTCAACACCGCTCGAGGAAGCCTGGTGGACGGGAAAGCCCTCTGCCGCGCCCTGAGCGAGGGATGGATAGCCGGGGCCGCGACGGACGTCATGGAGATCGAGCCGCCGTCCTTCGACGACCCGCTCTTCACACTGAAAAACTTGATAGTGACCCCGCACGCGGCGTGGCGCTCCGACGCCGCCGGGAGGGACCTGCGGATATTCGCGGCACAGACGATGAGAAAAGCCTTGCTTGAGGGCGAGGCCCCGAACAGAGTCCTGTAGAACATCATATGATTTAATGAAAGAAAGGTGTGAAATCAACATGAAAAACGTACTGAGAAACGCTCTGTTAGCCGTTGCTGCGCTCGCCGCAATGGGTTTGGCGTCACTGCGGGCCGAGGCCGCTGAGGAATACATCATCAGGGTTGCGTTCATAGGAGCGGAGTCGCACGGGAGCTACATAACTCTAAACGAAAAGTTTAAAAAGGACGTAGAGGAGAGGACCGGCGGCAGGGTGAAGATCGAGATCTACCCCAACGCGCAGCTGGGCAGCGACCGTCAGGCCATAGAGGGCATAAGCATAGGTACGATCGAAATGGCTGTCGTCGGGGGTTCGAGCCTTCTGACGCTGGACGATCGCATGACGATAATGGATCTGCCGTTCATATTCAAGACCAGAGAGGCGGCACACAAGGCCTACGATGAGTTTTTGACCGACGAGTTCAACAAATACCTGGAGCCGCACGACATCCTGATCCTCTTCTCGGGAGAATTGGGGTATCGCCACATCACGAACAACAAGGCTCCAATAAAGGCCCCGTCCGATCTCAAGGGATTGAAGATAAGGACCATGGAGAACCCCCTTCACGTTGAGACGTTCAGGCTGCTCGGCGCCAGCCCCACGCCGGTGGCGTTCTCTGAGCTCTATACCGCCCTGCAGCAGGGGACTGTGGACGCCCAGGAGAACCCCATAGGCGTTATCGTCACGTCGCGGCTCTTCGAGGTGCAGAAGTACACGTCCCTGACGGGGCACATATACACCACCGCTCCGTTCATCATCAGCAAGAGTTACTGGGAGAAGCTGCCTGAGGACATCAGGAAAACAATCTCCGACATCTTGGCCGAGACCAAGACGTATCAACGCGACATCATCGAGAAGCAGAACTCGGAGTTCATCGGCGAGCTCGAAAAGGCCGGCGTCATCATCAACGACCTCTCACCCGAGGAGAAGCAGGTGTTCATCGATCTCTGCAAACCCGTTTACGACTCCTTCATAGACAAGCACGGAGACGAATTGATAAAGAGGACAATCGCTATACAGTAAACTAGAGCACAATCGCTTGAAATCGAACCGAGAATACAAAATACAAAATATCAAATGGAGGTCTTTGAGACATGGGCAACAAGGAAGCCGGAAAGTGGTGGGTTTCTCCGTCGAACTACGACGAAGAGGTGACTAAGGGGTATCACTTTGCCCCAAAGATTGAAATTCTGGACACGACTCTGCGCGACGGCGAACAGCAGGCCGGGATAGTTCTCAAGAAGAGCGACAAGGTGAAGATCGCTCAAAAGCTTGCCGAAATAGGCGTACACCGCATTGAGGCCGGAACCCCCGCTACGTCCCAGGAGGACGCCGACGCCATACGTGAAATCGTTTCCGCGAAGCTGGGGGCCAAGATATTCTGCTTCTGCCGCGCGATGCCTAAGGACATGGAGCTTGCCAAATCCCTGGGCGTCGACGGGGTAATATGCGAGATAATCGGCAGCGAGGAGATGTTGAAGTTCGGCAAGCGCTGGACCCCGGAACAGGCAGCAGCAGCCTGCATAGAAGCGACTCGTGTGGCGCATGACATGGGGCTGTATGTCACGCTGTTCCCGGCCGACGGTTCGCGCGCGCGTTTCAGCTATCTGACGGATTTCGCGGCCAAGGTGGCCGCAGAGGGACACGTGGACTCGCTCGCCTTAGTCGACACCTTCGGAACATTCTCGCCGGAGGGCGCCGCTCTGCGAGTCAAAAAACTCAGGGAGCGCTTCAGCTTCCCGATAGAGGCACACTTTCACAGCGATTACGATCTCGGCACGGCGTCGACGATAGCCGCTCTGAAGGAGGGCTCGACCGTAGCGCACGTCTCCGTAAACGGGATAGGCGAGCGCGCCGGCAGCGTGGCTCTGGAGCCGCTGGTGGTCTCGCTCGAAGCTCTGTACGGGGTTAAAACCGGCATAAAGCTGGAGAAACTGCTAGAGCTCTCCAGACTGGTGGCAGAGCTCACCAACTTCCCCGTCCCGGCAAACCGCCCGGTCGTCGGCGACCGCCTATTCGGCTGGTCCACCGGACTGCCGTCCAGCCTGTGGAGCAACGCGAAGGAGGAGGACCCGCTCATAATGCTGCCGTATCACTACAACCTCACCGGAGCGAACGAGCCCGTCCTGTACCTGGACAAGAAGAGCGGAAAGGACAACCTGAAGTACTGGCTCAAAAAGACCGGCGTGTCCATCCCCGAGGAAAAGGAGCGCGAACTGCTAGACATCGCCAAGAGCAAGTCCTTGGAACTGAAACGCGACCTGAACGAAGCCGAATTCAAGGAGCTCGCCGCGAAGATCTAGATATTGCAAGGGATTTGAAACCCCGATATAACCAGCGCTAAAAGACAGGCGCGGCCTCCCGTGAATGCGGCGAGACCGCGCCTGTTCTCGTTCTACAGAGGTTGACGCTGAAACTAAATACTGTGAATCGGCATGTAAAAATGACCCATGAAAGGAGGAAGTCGGCACTGAAAATAGACCCACCCTGGCAGATATGAGAGACTTCCCCTGTGTGAGATAAGACAAGGAAGAAGGGTATTCATCTGATAAACGCCCCTCCTCCAAGTTTGGCGTAATCGGTTTACGGGCAGCCTGTTTTTAGGACGACGCCGGATGGAATTAGGATGTGACAGGGTAATCCGAGCATGGCAATACGGTCGAGGGCGTGATATAAATGCCCGAATACTACCGCAAACCGTGCTAAAATAACCTCGAAGGGACTGAGGTGTATGCGCATGGCAAAAAAAGGAAGAAAACCGAAGGAGATCCAGGCTAACGAAACCCTGGGCAGCCCGCAGAAAACGCTAAAAGTTTCGCGTCTGCTGCCGCTCAAGAATGACCTGGTCTTTAAGATGGTGTTTGGCGACCATCGGTATATAGCGATAATACGCGCGTTCCTTATGGCGGCCCTCGACATCCCGGCCGAGGAATACGAGGACATGGAGATCATAGACCCCCACCTGGAGCGGGACTCGCCGGATGACAAGCTGGGTATAGTTGACGTGCGCGTCCAGCTTAAAAATAAAAAGTTGATATCCGTCGAGATACAAATCCGCAAGACTCCCTTCATGGCAGAGAGGGTCGCGTTCTCAACGGGCCGCAACCTGGCGAGGCAGATATCCCCAGGACAGCACTACTCCGCGATAGAGCGGGTGGTGACGATAGTGATAGCCGATTATGACATGATCGCCGCCGATAATTCGTACCATCACGTATTCAGGCTGTACGACAAGGACAACTGCGTCCTGCTGACGAAGGTGATTGAAATTCACATACTCGAATTGAGGAAGCTGCCTGAGACGCCCGGCTCCAACAA
>JAISLO010000064.1 GCA_031290815.1 Synergistaceae bacterium
CTCGCAGCATACTGTTTCTTATGTTCATGCGGGATTGTGCTGTTAAAGCAAAAGATGAATTCGAAGAATTTTCTGTTTCATTTCAATTGCGGCGGGTAATATTCCTTCCATACTCGATCGGCTTACGTCAGCCCCATTGACACAAAGGGGCCGGCTGTAGCGCGGCCGGTCAGTGGGTGATTCGCGCCGATTTGAAATCAGAGCTCGTCGGTATTAACTTTGCCGAGCCCTGTAGATGGTGTACTGCCCCAAACCGCTGATGATTTTGTAATAGCCGCCCAGATACTCGTCGAGCTCCGCGTCGCCGGTATCTATCAGCAGCGGTTCTCCGGCGAGCGACTGCAGTTTCGCGGGACTCGACAGCAGCATTATGTTCTCCTTGCCCGCTCTCCTTATCACATCCGGGCTGAACTGCTGGCTGCCGCGCCCGAAGATGAAGCCCTGTCCGCCTATCGGGGTGATCACTATTCTCGTGCGTTTATGGGGATGTTTGTCCATCAGTCCAATTATATCCCTCTCGGCAAGATCGGTCCCCATGAGACGCCCTCCCAGCCACGCATCCACTCCCAGAAGCGTTCCAGACTCGCCTAACTCGCAGAGCGCCGCCTTGAGCGCCCTCGTGGTTGTGCCGGCGCCGATGAAGAACAGCGTGTCCATCTCCGATTCGATTATGAGAGCGGCCTCTGCCGCCGCCGATGCCTGCGCCTCCGAGTCGGAAGCGGGTGTCCCGGACTTGAGCCCCTGTATCCTGCCCTTTTCGTATGGCACCCTCATGTACCCGAATAATCTCGCGCTCAGACTGCCGTTCCTGTAAGCATCCTCGTCTATGTCCATTACCTCGCATAACCGCTCGGACCGCCGCGCCCTCGAACCTGAGACGAATTCCGAAAGAAGCCTGCCGGCTTCCCTCGGCGATTTGGCGAACACTGCCGAGTGAATCTTTACACCCGCAGGTATTCCCAAGACCAGCGCGCGCTCTCCGACCGCGCCGCAGATGTCCCTCGCCGTGCCGTCGCCCCCTGCAAAGAGAATCAGGTCGATGCCGTCCGACAACATGCGCACGGCAAGCTTCGCCGTATCTTCCGCCGAGGTCGGGGCACCGTCCTTTATGTCATGTCCGACGACTATCGGCTCCAATCCCGCGCTCCTCGCGGAGTCCTCTCCCATGACGCCTCCGCCGGCGAACAGGTCGAAGCGGTCCCTCTCAGGTACAGCACATCGCAGGCACTCGGCGGCGCGCGATCCGGAGAGGAACACAGCGCCCATATCGAGAGCCTGCGCGAGCAGTATGCCATCCGACCCCTTCAGCCCTATTCGCCCGCCCATCCCGGCTATGGGGTTTACAATCAGCCCCACTCGAATCCTTCTCATCCGAGTGAGGCCGGATTCCGGATGGAAATTGCGTGAACGCGCACCGCGCCGTCACCGGGGCTCGAAGTAGCCCTTATACTTTCTCTGATATGCGCGCCACGTAATCGCCCAGCGCTCAGGATCGTCCAGTATGTCGTGATCGACGTGGTGGATGGCGCTCTTGTGCGGGGCCTGTCTGACAACCTCCGGCGTCTCGTAGCATTCGCCTATCACGCGCTCGAGCACGGAAAGATACTCGTCGAGCTCCGCCTTCGAGTAGCTCTCCGTCGGCTCCACAGTAAACGGCTCCGGGACTATCCACGGTTCATGGCTGCTCCAGAGGTGCATCCCGTAGTCGAACATCCTGTTGATGAACTCCGCTGCGCCGATGCCGGTCTCCTCCTTGAGCTTTCTGAGGGAGTACCGAACCTGCTCCATGCGGAACTCTCCCTCGGCGTAGGGAGCGTCTACCCCCCGCATAGCCGTTATCTTCTTGAACATATAGTTGTTGTTTAAAACGGCCACCCTCGATACCTCCCTGAGCCAATCGGGGCCAAGGGAGAGCATCCACGCGCAGCCCCTGATTATCGCGGGCAGGACTCCGTAAAAATCCTTCAGCCTGACCGTCTTGGATGGGCTGTCGTAATCCAGATAGTAGCGGCCCGCCGCCTCGTCGAAGCCGACGAGAGGCGCGGGAAGAAACCTGACGAGATGCTCTCTCACGCCGACGACCCCGCTGCCCGGTCCGCCGCAGCCGTGTGGAGAGGAGAACGTCTTGTGGATGTTGAAAAAACAGAGGTCGAAATCCGCCTCACGAGCCCTGGTTATGCCAAGGAGGGCGTTCGCGTTCGCCTGGTCGTAGCTGCACAGCCCGCCGGCATCGTGCACGAGCTTGGTGAACTCCTTTATGCTGGAGTTATATATCCCGACATCCTCGGGGTTTGTGATGAACAGCGCCGCGGTGCGGGACGACACTGCCGCGCGCATGGCATCCGGATCAGGTCTGCCGTCCGGGCCCGGATAGATCGTAATCAGCTTGAACCCCTTGAGAGCCGCGCACGCCGGGTTTGACGGGTGCGAGAATATCGTGGTTATTATCTCGTCCTTCTCGTCCGAGAGGCCCTGCGAATCGACCCATTCGCGGACGACCGTGGCTATCGCCAATATCGCCTGAGAGCCCCCGCCGGGGTGCAGGCAGAAGCGGTCCATTCCCGAAATGGCCTTGAGCATCTGCTCTGTCCTGTACATGATCTCGAGCGAACCCTGGACGGTGCTCTCGTCCTGGCGAGGATGCACGTCGGCAAAATCAGGCAGGCCGGCGAGCCTGTCGTTGATCTTGGGGCTGTACTTCATGGTACACGTGCCCTGGCCTATGTCCACCGTCTCGTCGGCTCCGATGTTCTCCTGACTGAGATGCATATAGTGTCTCAACACCCGCATCTGCGACATCTCTGGAAGCTTGGGAGGGTTTTCCCTTGCCATCGACCCCAGTTCCGGCAGACCGGCGGCCGCCACTTCCGGCTCAGCCTCCGGTAGCAGTATCCCGCGCTCGCCCTTCTGCGACAGATCGAATATTATGGGTTCATCCCATCTCGCCTGATGGTATTCGCGGTATTTTTTGTCCAAGTTCCTGCGTCCCATCTCAAAGCTCATGAACACATCCCTCCCTGCCCTCTCATTATTTCCGAAAGGGCCGAAGTCAGCGCGTCCATATCGGCCCTGGTCATCATCTCGTTCACGCAGTAGAGCGCGGCATTGCCGAGCGATGGGTAATCCGGCGACAGGTCGTGCCCGCCGTATATGCCGCGCTCCATCAGCGCCTTGTTTATCTCCTTCACCCGTCTGCCCTCGAAGGTCACGGGAAATTCCTTGAAGAACGGCGAGCCGGTCGCAATTTCGACTCCAGGGATTTTTGACATCTCGCGCGAGAGATAGGATGACCGCAGCATTATTCCTGTTCCAAGGTCCGCCATCCCCTGAGGGCCCATGGTCGCGAGGTACACCCCCGCCGTGATTCCCCACAGGGCCGCGGAGGTCCCTACAAATTCCTTCGCCGATTCGCGCTTGGCAAACGACGTGCGCTCCCACGCGACGTCCCCAAAACCCCATTCCCCATGAGAGGTGGGCGCTATCCCGAACAGCCGCGACGGATATTCCATCACGAAACGCTCCTCGTCGGATGAGGCTATGTATCCGCCACGCCCTCCTCCGAAATACATGTGTATGCCGAGCGGCTGGATGTCCCCGCACGCTATGTCCGCGCCGTACTTAGACGGCGGCTTGAGGACGCCGAGCGACGACGGATCCGCCCACACGACCGACATTGCGCCGACGGAATGAGCCGCATCGGAGATCTTTTCGCCGTTTGGTTCTATCACTCCGAGAAACGCCGGGTTCTCAAAAAAGACCGCGGCGACGCTCCCGTCCAATTTCGATCTGAGGTCGTCCATGTCGAGGGTCAACGTCCTCCTGGCAGATTTGACCGTGACGACATCGATCTGCGGATGAAGGTAAGTGCTGATCACCTTGAGGCGGTCCGCCCCCATCAGTTCCGGCACGAGAACCTTCTTACGGCCTGTGATGCGGCTCGCCATGCGCAGGGCGGTTCCAGCGGCCTGAGCGCCGTCGTAGGTCGGGACGTTTACGACATCCATCTCCAGCAGCTCGGCCATCATGCTCTCGTACTCGAACAATGCCTGAAAACGCCCGTGGTCCTCGTAGGGATCTCCGGCGTAAGCGGTGAGGAACTCCGACCTGCCGTTTATCTCGTCGCACGATGCTGGAACGTAATGATGCCAGCAGCCGCCCCCAAGGAATGAGATAACCTTGTTCACGCTCCTGTTCTTCGATGCTGTGTCCTCGAAGCGGCGCTTCAAGGCGGCCTCCGAGCATATTGGCTCGGGCATCCGCAGCGGCGCGTTCAGCCTCAGGTCGTTCGGTATGCACTCGAAGAAATCGTCTATACTGTCAGCGCCTATCTCCTGGAGCATACCGCGCTGAACCGACGGCTCGGAATTCGGGATGTACGGGTGAGATTGGGCTCCTCTCGGCTCGGTGGCCATTATGCCGTGCCCCCCCCGTCTATCGCCAGGATCGACCCGCTGGCCCAGGGCGAGAGGTCGCTCATGAAAAAGTAAACAGCCTTGGCTATGTCGAGCGGTGTTCCGAGTCTGTGGATCGGACGATCGGCGCTCTCCTCGAGCCATTTGTCCAGGTCATAACCCAACTGGCGGGCCTCGTCGCGCAGCAGGGGCGTGTCGACGTCCCCGGGACAGACGCAGTTCACCTTGATGTTCCCAGGGCCGTGGTCTATCGCCATCGCGCGCGTCATGTTGACGATACCGCCCTTTGACGCGCAGTAGGCAACGGCCTTTGGGCCGCCCTTTATCCCCCATCCCGAGCCTATGTTGACGATGCTCCCTGAGCCGGCCTTTTCCATCTCAGGTATGAGGTGTTTCGCGGCCAGGTACGCTCCCTTGAGTCCAACGTCGAGCACTATGTCCCAATCGCGCTCCTCCAGTTCAACAGCGTTCTTGCGCCTTATGACGCCCGCTGCGTTCAGCAGCCCCCACACGGAGCCGAACCGCTCCACTGTCAGGCGGGCGGCGTCCCTGCACGAATCGTTCGAGCTGACGTCGCACTTCACGAAGAGCGTATCCCCGCCTATCTTTCCAGCCGCTTCCTCTCCTTTTTCCGCATTTATATCCCACAGCGCGACCTTCGCCCCGGCCATCGAGAGAAATTCCGCGCACCCGAAGCCTATTCCGGAACCCCCTCCCGTAACGACGACGACCCTTCCGCCAAGTCCAAAGGTACTCCTCCACCAATCCAAATTCATTTGTGCACCTCCTGAAATCATGCTTGTGCGATATCGCACTCATTGTATTCGATGGTATTTATTCAATTATATTATCATTGCCTCAACAAATGTCAAATGTCAGCGGCGATGTTAAAGCCCGAATCTCTAAGCTGAATCTCTAAAGAGGGCTATGCCCGCAACCCAAATAAAATAATGCACTGCCATCAGATATTTTGTAGAATAATATCATGAAACACAGATCCCCGACCGTGATTCACTGAGCAGCAGTTTCGCTTCTTCCTCTGCCGTCACGGCTTTGTAAAGAGACTTCTCTTCGCGTCCCCACGCCCGGTTGCAGTTACTTTTCAGTTGAGGTAAAATCATTGATAGAGGATTTTATTTCGTTATTTGAACGGAGTTGATATTCATGGTTTTTACTGATGCGCCCGCGCCGAAAACAGGATATAATATTTCAGCCAGCCAGCCAGCCAGCCAGCCAGCCAGCCAGCCAGCCAGCCAAAACGTAAACTTTTCTCTCTAAATTCATCCCTTCGTTTTTTCATCTTCCTCGTTCTGATATTTGCGACTGTGTTTCTTGGCGCGCCGTTCGCTTGGGCGGCGAACTCGTGGAACGGTTCCGATATGGTCATCGATAACTTTTCGACCGGCTCGCTTGGCGCTAAGATAACGGCCGAGCTGTCTGGCGATCCTCCAGCCGATATCACGTCACTGACCCTGAGAGGAGCGGCTATGGGAGATGTGGATTTTGCGTTTATCAGAGATAATCTGAGCTCGATAGTGACGATAGATATGTCGGATGTGCCTATAACCACGCTGCCATCTAGTGCGTTTAGCAATAACCTTATATATGCTGATGGAAATTTGGACAATCTGCAAAATGTGACCCTGCCGGCTGGGTTGACTTCGATTGGAGACGGAGCTTTTTTCTTATGCCAGAGCCTAGCGCTGACGAACCTGCCGGATGGAGTGACCTCGATTGGCGACGATGCGTTTATCTATTGTCAAAACCTAGCACTGACGAACCTGCCATCCGGATTGATCTCACTTGGCGCGTTTGCGTTTCAAGGTTGCACGAACCTAGCGCTGACGAGCCTGCCGCCCGGATTGACCTCGATTGGCTCGTCTGCGTTTTCTTTCTGCACGAGCCTGGCGTTGACGAGCCTGCCGTCCGGACTGACCTCGATTGAAGATCATGCGTTTAACGGCTGCACTAACCTAGCCTTGACAAACCTGCCGGCGGGATTGACCTCGATTGAATACCTTGCGTTTTACGAATGCACTAACCTGGAGTGGCTGGATCTATCGTCTTGCAATGGCTTGACATCAATTGATTTCTACGCGTTTCAGAATTGCTCGTCCCTCTCGGTTGTGGCGATGCCCCCTGTTCTGCCAGCGACTATCCATGCAGACGCTTTCTCCGGCACAGCCCCAGTTTTTCTAGTGCCTGACACACTGGCTTATTCATCCTGGATACCGCCAGCAGGAACCAAGGTCTACATAACCGATGGAACACTGGCTCCAACCGGCACTGCATCAATTCCGTATGGCGGAACCATCTCGTTCTCCTGCGGAAATATCGCTGGCGCTTCATATCAATGGGAGAAGGAGACTAGCCCAGGGGTCTGGACGCCTATATCAGGAGCGACGAGCAGGACCTACGTGAAAAACGGCGCGCTCACGTCGGACAGCGGGGTTTACAGATGCGTGATCACAGTGTCCTCCACGTCGTTGTTCAAAAACCCAATCACCCTGACGGTAGGTCCTGCCTATACAGTCGCGTTCGACTCGCAGGGAGGGAGTGCGGTGA
>JAISLO010000065.1 GCA_031290815.1 Synergistaceae bacterium
TCGCTGGTGAAAAATTTTGTGACCATAAACATAGTTTAACACCTGTTATAGCAACAGGCCAGCGAGATTTTGACTTTTTTTAGCTGTGGTTTGAGGAGGAAGAGATAAGATGTTCAACATCAAATGCCCCACAAATATTTCAAATTATCCTTAAATTGACAACAGTGATATCAGGATAAAAAAAACCGCCGAAGGTTCGCGGTTCCTTCGGCGGTACTGCTGTGAGGAAGTATGGGAGGAATTTCAGGCGGTCATCGGCATCACCCAATGGCCGTCCATGCAAAAGGGTGGATCCCTGTGCAAGCTAAGTTTGTTATAACTAACAGTTTGGAGGCGAAGATACATTCTCACCTGCTTTTCCAATATATGTACCTTTTATTTGTCAGGCTGATAAAGCCACACTGCGGATGCTTCCGCTATGCCGAACTTGATTCCCATGCCGTTCATGACGAACGTGAACACCCCGCCTGGAAGGCCGTCTGATTTCCTTATGTCGCTTATATCTACCCCAGGCGAGAACCCGGCCGCATTAAGCCGCTTTCTGAGCTCATACTGAGCCGTAACCCGAGCGATTACCCCGCTGGAACCTTCCTCCATGAGACACAATGGAATCGGAAGTTCGTTCGGCGAATCCATACACTCTCTCAATTCCTTCAGCCAGGTCTCGTTGTTTCGCTCCGCGAGCGCCAGGGCATCCGTAAAGGCCGCCAGCCTGCGCTCCGTGTTTTCGTCTATCTCGTGCTCCATCACGCACGCGACATTGTGCGCCCTCTCGCGGGAGAAACCAAGTATCCTCGTGAAAAAATCCGCCAAAAATTCATGCCGCCTATAAACGGCAAGCGCCTTTTCACGTCCCTCTGGCGTCAGAATCACATCGCCGTATCTCTCATGCACGAGCAGGCGTGATTCATCAAGCTTTTTCAACGCTGCCGTCACAGTCGCCTTTGTTACCCCTAGATTCTTCGCCAATTGGGTTACTGTGGCGACTTCTCCCGACATTTCGATATCAAGCACTGCCTCAAGATAATCTTCAACTCTAGCTGTTAGGCTCATGCGACCTCCCGCTTTCCGAGAGGAGAGAACGCCGTTGATGTTTGATCGGCCTAACTGGTGGAGAGTTTACCCCCAACAGCGCCGCTTGTCAAGCGTTCAAACCAACTCAACATAATTTTTTTTGCTAATTTATGAAGGGACTGATTTAACGCCAGAGGGCTAAAAGGTAGAGATTTTAAATTCTTATGGAGTCTGCCCCTCGAAACAACTGGATTTCGTTTTGGTGATCCAATCAGCGCCTTCATATATTTTTACTCGAATTCAACCCTGACATACTCCGATGTGGCGGCTGCCAGCATGGCAGGATAGAGCGGCCTGAAATCAAGCACATCCCCGGCCTTTATCCTCTTATCCTGAGGCAAGAGCGAGTTGGCGTCAGTCACATCGACTATCAGGTGATCGCTCGACGCGGTTATTATGTGAACGCCCTTCATGAGCGGTGTAATCCTGTCCATGTTCACGTCCTGCCGCCCTATGCCAAGAAGGGCCCGCTCCCTCTTTCCCCTGTCGATGAACAGCGGCTTCTCTCCAAACGCCTGGCGACCGACCTCCCCTGCTGGTACACTGGGCTTCTTTCTGCACTCGACGACCTCCGCGGATATTACTATGGCCGTTCCGTCCAGGTAAGGTATATCCCTCATAAAAGCCGTGTCCTTTCCCAGGAGGATGCCCTCGCATATTCGCAGTTGGTTTATCTTCTCCGGAATGTCTCCGGCTTCGATCAGCTTGAGACAGCAGGTTCCCCCCACGCTTATGCACGGCAGATCGATTCCAAGCACATCCTGAAGCTCGTCCCTATATATTACCAGATCTTCGAATTTTTCACGCGACGGCAGCAATCCGGATGCGCAGGCAAAGTTAGCGGCCACGCCGATTATGGATACGCGCTTCAGCATCGAGAGAGCGCCTCCGAGGTGAGTCAATTCCTCGGGCCAGAAGCCCTCTCGGAGGTCGCCAACGTCCACCATCAGGAGCACTCTGTGCGGGATTCCGAGCGAATCGCATATCTCGTCGAGCTTCAGGATCGTGGACGCTTCGGACTGAAGCGAGATGTCGGCAACAGCCGGGATGTCGGCTGTCTCGGAGTGCATCGCTATCCTTATGAGCTGACGCGGCATGTCGTTCGCGGAGTCCTTGATTTTCCTCAAGTTCGTCAGCCTGCTGTCTGAGAGTCCGGCAAAACCGGCATCCCTGTATATCTCGGCCAGGCTAGGGTCTCCAGCCAATCCCTTTGTCACTCCCCAAACCTCGATATCTTTTTTCGAACAGATGTCGTTTATTTTGCGGGCATTGTCGAGGACTTTTTTTCTGTCGACGATCATAACAGGATACCTCGCGCTCACACTTACGCCTCCCTCTGCAAAGGACGGGCCGTCAACGAGTGGAGGGCGGCCAGCCCTCTCGCCATGTCATCCGGAGTGTTATATCTGCGCCTTACCAGCTCGTGCGCCGCCAACCTCCATATTTCCTTGAGATACTCGCCCTCTTTGCTGAGAACGCCCGCCGAAACGTTATATCCGCCGCTCGAGAGCAGCCTGAAAGCGATGCTGCCCACTGCGTTCAGCACGATCTCATCATGATGAACGCCCTTCTCGCGTATTGCCTTTTTTATCGTAGCGCCGTTTTTCAGGTAAGCTAAGACAGCCCTCCAGAGGTTCTCCGCCGGAAACCTGTCGCGCAGGCTCGCCTTCACCAAGTTGATGAATTTGCCCAGTTCCGAGACGCATCTGGTGTAGTCGTCCAAGCTGACAGCCGCGTCGACGTCTTCGTTGTCCGGGATCACCAGCATGATCCTGCAAGCTGCAATGCAGAACACAGCGGCCGCCATCCTGGCGGCGCATAATGCAACGAATATGGGTACGTCATGGGTCACGCGGCCGATCACGAGCTGATACGGCATCGCCAGAATTATCTCTATCGTGGGATAGTTGACGAGCGACGCCAGGAGCGCGTGTTTCCCGGTCAACGGCCTCGCGTATATCAGATAACGCACGATGACCGGGATTACGAGGCACACCTGAGTGATGAAAAAGTATCCCATCCACTGGAATAAAAGCGTCATGACAGTCTGATTCATCGACTGTCTCGCTGTGACGTTTCGTTCGTAATATTGATTCATCGCGAAAGATAACAGGAAGAGTAATGACGACACGACCGACAGCAAAAGAACCTGTTTTGCGTATCTCTTGCCCACGGACACCGACATCACCTCCCACTCTCAGAAAACTTTATGACATTATATCAATAAATATATGCGGATTATACATGAAAAATAACATGATCACCCCCCTGGTTATACCTCATTGTAATTTGGGAGTTCCGACATTTGTGACTATATCTTTTTCCCGTCAGTTGTGTATAATTTAGACGCAATGTGAGGAGCGCGATATTCACGCGTTCGATTTCTGTCCGCGCGCCTCGATAACGCGCAGAACGCGGATCGTATCGCAGCCTCAGAGGGGAGGAATCCGCGATGAGTTTTTACGTGCCGTACTCCGATCTTCCTCGGGAGGCGGTCGCGCTGGACAGCGCGATCGAGAGCCTGAGAGAGGAGCTGGAGGCTACCAACCTGTACCATCAGAGATATCTCGTGCTGGCGGACGAGTCTCTGAAGAAGATGATGCTTCACAACCGCGACGAGGAGATCGAACACTGCGCGATGCTGATCGAATGGCTCAGGCGCGAGGTTCCGGAGTTTGACAGGGAACTTCGCAAGTATCTGTTCACGGACGCTGGGATAATGGATATCGAGGCCGCGCCCGCCGGCGAAGGGAATGCAGGGAAGCCCGCCGGAGGGTCACTCGGCATCGGTTCGCTTCGGGGCAATCGACGGCTTTGACAATAAACAGCAAGACGGGAGGTTATGTCGGACATGGAAACGTTTGGGCGTGATCAAATTCCAATAAGCCGGGAGGCTTTCGCGGAGATAGAGGCCCGGGCGGCAACCGCCCTCGGCGCCAACCTCTCCGCCAGAAGGTTTGTCGACGTGCGCGGACCGTTTGGCTGGGATTACTCCGGGGTGCCGACCGGCAGACTCGGCGAGGTCAGGCAGGACAGCGGAGTGGATTTCGGCGTGAGGATGGTGATGCCGCTCGTAGAATCGAGGGTCGGCTTTGAGCTCGGCATGGGCGAGTTCCTCAATTTCGAGAGAGGCGCGGCGGATATAGACATGACAGCCCTTGAGCGCGCGGCGATCGCGATAGCCGCTTTCGAGGACAAGGCCGTTTACAGGGGGCTGGATGACACTTCCATCACAGGGATGAGGCCGGTATCGTGGTACCCTCCGCTCGAGCTTCCCAGGGCCGATCCCGAGGCGTTCGTCCGCGCCATTTCGGTCTCGACCTACGCCATGAAGGCCGGCCAGTCGATCGACGGACCATACGCGCTCGTGGGCGGGCACGCGCTCCGTTACGCGCTGGGCAAATTTGTGAGCAGCAGGACACTGTACGAGGTTTTGACGGCGAACACCGACATCACGGAGTTCATCTTCACCCCATCATATGACGGGGCTTATCTGGTCTCGCTGAGGGGCGGCGACTTCGACCTCTCCCTCGGCTGCGACTTCACCGTAGGGTTCGAGCGCAGGGATGGGGACACGCTGAAGTTCTACCTGACCGAATCGTTCGCGTTTCGGGTTCTGGAACCAAGGGCCTTCCGCGTTTTGGAGCTGAAGTAGGGGCGGGCGCGGCTTCGGCCGTCCGAACCCCGAATAGGCAAAACTGAGGATTAGGAAACAGTATGACACGGCGAGTTTCATGAGCGGGTCGCAATTCAGGCCCGCTTTTTTTGTGATAGAATTGCACGGGGCACAGTCGACAGGTCCACGGAGGAGTGATATCCCTTGCATGTCTCCCTATATCGCAAGTACAGGCCGGTCAGGTTTAAAGATGTCGTCGGGCAGGATGCGGCGGTGAGTATGCTGCGTATGTCGTGCGCCGAGAAGCGCCTGGGACACGCTTACATGTTCTCGGGCCCGCGCGGCTGCGGCAAGACGACGGCGGCGCGGATACTGGCAAAAGCCGTCAACTGCAAAAACCTCTCCGGGGACGGAGAGCCGTGCTGCGAGTGCGAGTCCTGCCTGGCGATAGCCGCAGGCGACCACCTGGACGTCATGGAGATCGACGCCGCCTCGAACAGGGGCATAGACCAGATAAGAGAACTGAAGGCACACGTGGGGCTGGCCCCATTCACCGGAGGGGTGAAGTTATACATTCTCGACGAGGTCCACATGCTGACGATGGAGGCTTTCAACGCGCTGCTCAAAACCCTGGAAGAGCCGCCTCGGTCGGTCATGTTCGTATTTGCCACGACCGAGCCAAACAAGGTTCCGGTGACCATACGGTCGCGCTGTCTG
>JAISLO010000066.1 GCA_031290815.1 Synergistaceae bacterium
GCACGGCTCTAACGCCGGCCACGGTGCCCTCATTGTCGATCTCCGCCTGAAGCGCCCATTTTTTTTGGAGGACTGCCGCGTAGTGCTGACGCTGTAGACTTGGAATCAGAAGCGCTGCCTCGCGCGGAATGGCGTGCATCGAGTTGTCTATCGCGCGGACGTTCACCGTCCCATCGCCGGTCATAGCCAGCCCTTGTTCCCAGATGATACTGTCCATCACGTCGAAGTCCACTCGGAAATCATAGCCCTCGACAGGCATCCCTACTTCACTGATCTCCCTCTCCCACGCTTCCTTTATGAGCAGCTTCTGATGCGCCTTCGCCGCCTCCAGATCGCCGGTGAGCGCCTTCTGGGCGTCTCTTGATATGCTTATCGTTGCTGTTCCCATTCCTCCACCCCCTCTATCTGTTCCACACAGCCGCTATGCTGGCGACTTCTGGCGATTCACCCAGCCAGTCATAATCGACGGTGAGTATGCTGCCTGACGTTGCCGTGATGTAAAGAACCTGTCCTATCTCCGAGAAGTGATACTGACCCGTATCGATCGGTGAACCATTAGCCTTCACCACTATGGCGCCCGGCTTTGGCCGGTGCGCCAAGATATAAGGCGTCTCAATCCCCGTCGCCGCCCCAAGCTCTTCAGCCTCGACAGATCCCTTGCCCTGCTCGACCTCGGCCATAAATGACACGATTGGCCCGGCGTCCAGCGTCGAGAGATTGAATTGCTCGTTGGTCAGCAGTACGTTTTTTGTATCCGGATAGCTCGCTTCATGAATCATGGGCTGCCAGACTTCCGGCTCCCAGTTGTACTGATATGATGCTGTAATGGATGTGCCCGCCGCAGCAGATATGGTGATCTCCCCCGTTGAGGAGTTAAAGCTGTAGCTGGGAGTTGCCATGCCATTGACCTTGATCACCAGTGTGTGCGGCGCGACCTTGACAGGATGCGCCAGATCGAAGTGCTGACTTGTCCCATCGGCTGTGCCAAGAACCTCATCGTTGACCTGCACGGGAGATGCCCTGAAGCTGGCATATCCTCTGATGCCGGCGTCCTTGACCGGATGCCACTTGACCATCGCGTGTGCCTTGCTCTGGTCATTGTAGAGATCGAGCGTGACGGTGACAATGCGGCCCACTCCTTCGGTGAAGGTCGCAACGCCGTCCGTTCTGTGGTGAATCGTGATCGACGCGAGATTCGCGCTGTCTGCGCCGTCGATCGTCTCCACTGATACCTCCGCCCTGAAGACCACGGCCTTTGCCTTCTGATCCCTTATATCGGCGAGGGGCATGAAATCAGACCAGGAGCCGTCCTCCGCCTGCAGGGATGCCGTGATCGTTATCGTTCCGGCCCCGGTCGTGGTCATGACGCTCTCAACGTCGAGGATGTCGACCGCCACCCCCGCGAGTTCCACGGGTGGGCTGGTTACTGCCTTTGACAGTCTCTCTTCGCCCGTAGATCCCGCGATCTCGATGGATCTGACCACGGGTGAGGTTTGACCGCTGCCGGTGGATAGTGCAAGCGCGATGTCGATTGCCGCGCCGAGCAACCAAGCAAGACTGGTTGCCGCCTCAATCTGCGCGACTGTGCTGCCCTCGGAGAGTAAGCTGGCCGTCGTGATTGCCTGTGTAGTTAGATCTGTCCAGGCAGTTCCGTTATACTTTTTCCACGTGCCGCCGTTTGCTTTAAAGGCAAGCTTTAAATCCGTTCCATCTGGAATATCCGCGTCTACATCTATTCCAGTCCCAGTGAGAAACCCAGCAGTTGAGAGCTGGGTTGCGATTGTCGTTTTCACAAGACCATCCATTTTCATCCTCCTTTTTTATAGGGCGAGAACGTTGAGCTTCCGCTTACTAGCACTCGCCCAACATTGATGTTTTCCATGGCGCATAGATTTGGGCTACGTTAGCCCAGCGCCAGAGATGGACAAGACTCCCGAAGATTATGGACTGGACGATGCCAGTAGGCGCTCGTCTCCGCCTGTTCCTCTTCGCCAAGCGGCCACCGATTTCGCTGTTCGCGTTCGAAGGCGAGTTGTTCCAGTTCGAGTTGAATGCACCGTTGTTCGTGTTGCCCGAGTTGAAGTTGACGTAGGGAATGTAGCCAGCGGTTTAGAGTCTTGCCCAAAATCGTTATTTGCTTGTCTGTGACGCGCTTACCTTTTTGATCCAGCCGCCGAGCATTCGCCCGACCTTATTCAGCTTCTCCAGCCATACTCCAAGCTGGCCCTCGCTAATGCACTTTACGGTATAAGCAGCCCATATTACGTCTCTGAGATTTTCGAGCGCGATATCGGCGTCGCGCAGCGCCGTCTGCTTGTTGTACAGCTTCGACGCGCGGTTTATCTCCGTCCTCAGATCGCCGATGGCCTGCCGGATATCGGCCCCAAGCGTCGGTTTGTAGATTTTATTGAACTGCACTACCTCGCGCAGATGGTGCTGATAGATATCCTGTACCGCCGTTCGTAGCGGCAATCCCTGGTTCTGCGATGGAAACGCCTTAGACCAGTCCAAAATAGACCTCCTTCGCTACCGCTCAGTCGGCAAAACACAAGACACAAAACCCAAATCACAACTTCGCCAAGCGGCCACCGACAACGCCGCTCGCGCCCGAAGGCGAGCCGCCCCAGTACGAGTTGAATGCACCGTAGCTCGTGTTGCCCGAGTGGAAGTTGACGTAGGGAATGTAGGGAGCGGCTACATATTGGTAGTCTGGAATCATGGAGGAGCTCTCCGCTCCTACGGTCTCCACTACGAACATGAAATCAAAAGCACCGCCCTCACGGAGCTTCGTGATAAAGTTTCCTGAAGCGCTGGTTGCCGAAATGTTCGTGTTGACGTAATTACTTGATCCGTCGTCGGCAAATATCTCCCAGTATCCGGAGGAATTCACCCTAATGCCGTCGCGCCACTCGGCGTAGACGCCGCTCGTCGGCCCGTAGGCGATGTCCTCTATGCCGCGATAGGTCATGTGGTTTACGCGTTCGGATTCGTTCCAAAGCTGGAACGTGCATTTTTCGATGACGGCCCGCCCCAAGACCTCGTGGTACTCTTGCATACTGAGCATGTGATGGCCGTCTCCTATGCCGAGCGCCGAATCACGGAAGCTTTGCCATGAGACGTTTCCCCAATTCGTTTTTCCCGGTTGAGAGCCGGGTTTGTTGCTGTCGTTGAACGCGCGGTATGTCCCATACAAGAAACCGTCCTGCCAAACGCCGTTCTTTTTATAAACCGCGCCATTGGCCGCAAACCCGTCCGCTGGCACGTCACACAGGAGCATATACCAGTTTCCGTCGTAGGTCTTGCCGGTTGGAACTCTGCCCCGCTTCCAGTATGCGATTGGAACCTTTCTGAAGTAGTTCGTGCCGGCGAGGACGCTTGGGAAGTTGTACAAAGGGTGATTGTTGAAAAAATTCTGATCCAGGCTCGATATGATGTTAAAGTTCTCATCAATCAGCGCGAGTCCGGCACCGTTTGCGCTTCTCGTGCCCGTATCGACCACACCGATGATATTGGCCAGGCGAACTGCGCCGGAGACGAACGCGACTCCGGGAGTCACATCGAACCCCGCTTTTTCGTCCACGCCGAAGTTTATACTGTCAGAAACAGCGCCTCCAAGTATCTCCTCCCCAGTCCACGAAAGTCCAGGCTCCCACCGGCTCGATTTCGACTGGCCGCCGACAATCGCCTTGCCGTCGCGGATTTCGCATGTAGACCTGTAGATATAAGTCTTGTTCAGGTCGTATTCCTGAGTCAGCGCCGAAGTAGTTATGATCCTGCTGACATCACCGGATGTGATGACGTTTTTGACCTGCACGGCTTCCTGGACTATGCCGTCAGATATAATATAGTTCGCCCCTATGATCATCTGGCTCACGTTCTCGACATCGACAGAATCGTCGTTTTTGACCGCCGACAGAACCTTTACCTTTGTCAGGTCTATCTGATAGGGAGGCCTGAATGATTCCACGACGTTGCCGTCAGAGTCAGGGTAGATGTCATTCAGTTCCAATTGCAGCATGATATCAGTGACTATCCGCTCCAGATGGTCAACCTGGTATTGTACGGCACCGATGCTTATCTGCGAGAGGCGGTCGAGCTCCCTCTTGATCGCGTCAACGAGTTCTTGAAATTCCTCAGTTCCGGGAATCGACTGCTGGAGAAGTTGTATCTTTTGATTCAGCCATGCGGTGCGCTGCACAAGCTGTTCCGCCTGTGTATTCTCGGGAGAGCCGTAACCGCCGCTTGCCGGTTCGCCCGGCATTATCATCTTCACATGCTCCGGGTATACCGGTATCTCCGGCTCGGGAATCGGTGTAAAATCTGACATCTTTCATCCTCCTTCAAGTTTTGGTAAAATCGAAATACATACAGTGACCGGAGTCATATTGGCGCTACTATGGGCTCGTCATCCGGAAGTATTTCACTGGCTTGTGGAATATTTCCGATGAAGACGAATCCGCATTTGAAACATTCCCAAACCTGTTTATCCGGGCAAGCCCTCCAGATACCCATCGATTTGCACCTTGCTTTGCAGATAGGACATCTCATCTCTTCACTCCTCAGAACCTGACAACCCAATACCCTTCGATGGTCAAATCTCTGTCTTTTTCTATCGGCTTCCCGCTGCTCCTTACTCGTCTGGCAAATAAAACGTGGTCATAGGTCATGAGCCCGAACTCGCGGATCGCTTTGCCGTTGGCCGTGAGCGAGTCAAATAAAAAGTTGAATCTCACGTTCGGCGTCGGATTAGGGCAGGGAATCCAAGATGTAATGCCATCGTTGACCTCAGCCCGGGCGAATTCCACGGGAGATGCCATCACGAGCGCCGGGTTGAGCAGTCCCACCTGATCGGGATTCGGCGGATCTCCGTTCTCTCCTACCCCCACCGAGAAACCATGACCGCCTTGGAGTCCCTTGAACAACCTGGCAACAGCAACTCTGCCAAGTGTCATGATCATGTTTCGTTCGTTTGATTCCTCGATGACCTTGCCGTGTCTGCGGACGATATAAAAGAGCTGTCCCGACACGGAACAGCTCTCCTCAAACTCCAGTCCCATCATATAGCCTCCTTCAAAACCTCTCCTCCATATCTGACCGAAGATCCGCCGTAAGAGAAGTCACCGTAAACAACCTCTCCGTATCGCGGCATACCGTCGCCATAATTGAACCTGCCGTATATCAACGGTCGCCTGATGACGATATTCCCTCCGCCATCTTGAACGCCGGGCGGAGCACCGTAGATGAAAGCGCCGTAACGAATCTCGCCGTAGACAGACGGCACGGCGTACTCTTCCTCAAGACCGCTCAGCGTTCCGGCGAAGTCTCCCAGCAGGTCGGGCTCGTCCTCTCCGTAGTAACGCGTGGGATGTAGGTCTCCCTCGATCTCTGTCCCGTCTCCGTATTTCGTCCCGTCACCGTAGCGGAACTCACCGAAGCGCACTGGCTCGAATGTCGGCTGTGCCTGGACAGTCTTGGAACCGCCGCCATACTTTGTCCCGTCGCCGTAGGCGAAATCACCGTAGCGGATGGTATCGCCATACCAGAACTCACCATAGCGCAATCCCGGCCACGGATAGAGATCCAGAAAAGATTGCGGAGCGTTGAGCCGGATACCGTCATCATCGCCATCGCCAATGCTCTCAAGAATCCTGCCGAACTCATCCTCGAACCATAATCCAAGGGACAGACTTTCCAGATGTGTGCGAGTTGATTTCGTCAAGTTCCACGCAAGCATGATCAGGTCGCGGCTCTCTTTCGAGAAATCAAACCCGTCACCAAGCCACACCTTTAATCTGTCGACATATGGCTTCCCTCCGAAGCTAAACCACTCGCTATACTCCATCTGGAAACCAAGGTCTGAGAAAAGACGGCGAACCGCCCACGGAGTGCCCTTCTTCCTGTGAACCATAATCGTGGACTTTACGATGTTCCGCTTCGTCTGAAGATCCATCGTGACCGGCTCGTAAAAGTCCGCGTGGAACTGCCATGCTAGCAAGTCAATGACGGATTCCGGCAATTCGTCGATGCGGGAGTAAATCAGCGCCTCCCTGATATCCCGAGAGACGCCGCTTATCTCTGGATCGAGTGCCGCGATCATTGCCAACACCTGTGGATCATTAGCGATCGACGAGGGGATTATATCGGCCAGCGATAAGCCGTATAGATCCTTAGCCATCCTCAACCCCTCCATACGTTGCGCTGAAAGAGGTAGTCGAAATCGCAACCTGATTGAACCCAATCACCTTGAACGTGGGTGATTTCACGGTGACGCGCTTCGCCCCCGCATCGACCATGCGAGCGATTAAGACAGACGGGTTGAGGTCTCGTCCGAGCACCGAACGCTGCCACCTCGCCCAATCATCGACAGCCCTGTTCACGGCCTGCTGTATCGCCACCGCCGAGGTTACGTTCGCTCGGTCGAGATACCATGTCACGTCGAGATTATATTCAACCGGAATTGGCGTCAAAACTTGAACGTAGTCCGATGTTGGGCGGATATCATCAGCGTTCAGTGTCTCGATCACCTGATCCAGTATCTCCTGTGCCGGAAGCTGACCGTCCGCGAGCAGGGGGTATACCTGTACGACGCCAGGGACAGGGGAGTCCACGCCGACATCAATGATGAGCTGCGAAGCCGTCCGTGCCCAGTAAATATACGCGCCTACTGGCCCAGCGACGGAAAACGACTCCGGCGCAAGATGTATGCGTTCCCGCAAGTTCTCGTCTCCTTCGACGTCGGCGCCGCCAGTCGACTCCGTTATGTTCTCGACGGAGTGGATCCACGGCAGGGGATCTACCAAGCGGTTTATCTGCCCCGGAAGGAAGCCGTTCGCGGAACCCCCCGGCGCGAGTGCAAGGGTAAGCGCTTCGCCGTGAATCTCGCCGGCGGGGATCTCAAGGTTTTCCTCCGTAGTGAAGTACGCCTCACTGCCGCCCGGCGTCACCCGGGTGCCGGCTGGGATCACTACGGTGGAAGGCTGCAAGGCAGAGAGTGTGAACCTGACCGTAGTCCGCGAGCGCTGTGCTGGGAGGCGGGAGACCCCGAAATACAAGCCCAGATGGTCAAGCTTTTCCCCGGACGCGTAGGCAAGTAGGTTCTGCTTCGCCGTCCAGTCGATGAGATTTCGCTGAAGGATTATCATGTCGGCCACCGTCAGCAGGAAAAGCCGTCTCGGGTCTCCGGGGTAGAGTGTTATCCGTTCGCCTGTTGCCTCCCGGTAGACCTCCTCGTAACCTGAGATGATATTCGTTTTTATCGTTTCTGGGTCTTTCTCGGCAAATGATATGTCCGGCAGTCCGTAAAGGTTCACGCCGTCACCCCCCAATGACCTCAATTCGCAATACTGGATAAAAGCACCCCGAAAGCGCTTCATCCTCGTATTTCTTAAATTCGATGACCTTCACGACTGCCCTCGGCTCGTGGCGCTGAATTTCCTGCGCGATCTGTACCCTGAGCCGCGCCATTGCATCCGGCGCGGGACGATCCAAAAAAGATGCGTCAATACCCAAATCCCTGTCCAACGGGACGCTATATTTCGCCGTCACGAGGAGAGTCCTGACGTTTTGAAGCACCTCCTCGGCAACGCCGGGCGGCGAAAAATCAACCGCATTGCCGTCATTTGCCCCCGAAACTTGATACTGCATGTCACGACATCCTTTCAGCATAATGTTTCAGAGACAGCGTCGCCTCCGCGTGGGTAAACTCGCCTTTGCCGCCGAAGCGGGACACGGTTTCGCTCACATTGTCGAGATAGAATTTCCCTATAACACGCTCGCCGATGACCAATGTCCCCACGGTCCCCTCGGCGGCCATTTTCTCTATCTCCTCCAACTCATCTTCAATGGTTTTTCCACCGAGAAGAAGCGCGTTAAAAACGACCGGCAGTGATATTTCGGTCTGCCCAGGGCCTACGAATTCTGCCACGGGCGAGTGTCCCAGAATTGAATGGACTGCCCATCGCGGCGCGGTCGTTTTCTGAAAATCCTTGAATGTGCGCACCACGCTGTCCGAAACCTCGAAAACGACGTCCCCAAACGCCCCGACTTTCATGCCTGCCCTGCCTTACGGCCCGCAGAACACGTTCGGCGAGCCTGTCGCAACGACGCTGCCGCACGCCACCGGGTCTCCGACGCGCCCGGCTTCCAGCAGGTTCACGAAAACTGTCGGGCTGCCACTCGCAAGGACGGACGAGTGTGTTTCCGGGATAGGCGGGCAGGTGTGCGGCGCCCAGGCGTCGCTTTGCCTGTGCCAGGGTATGAGATTAACAAAAACGTTAGGGCTGCCTTGGGTGCTGGGCCTCGGCGGCCAGCACCCGTGCCCCGTGCAGATGTCGCCCTTCCTCGTCGCGGGCGGCGCCATTTGAATCACCCCTCATTCGAATTCCGCGCCGGGGTTTTGCCCCAGCTCGTCCGGCTCCCAGCCGGGGTTTAAGTGGATATTGCTTGCCGCCTGGATTATGATCTCGCCGCCCTTCATCTTGATGAAAGACCCGTATGAATCCTTTATCTGGAATATACGCTCTTTCCTGTCGTAGAAAATGTGGCATCCGTCATCGAATATCGTTGTCCGCCTGTCTCGGTTCCCGACTGTTGGAGGGTTCTTCTCGTCGTACACGCACCCCAGAACGACGCCGCTCTCGATCCCGTTGCCAAAACAGAGGCACATTACGTGTTCGCCTGGGTCAAGATGGATCTCGTCTTTGTTTTTGAGCGTGTTCGGCAAAAGGACGGGGAACGGATGGGATACCATGTCGTCCCGGTCGCCGAAGACGATCCTGGCAGTATGCGTCGCCGGGTCATATGAGCTTACGTGCCCGTCCCGCAGAGGGATGGACTCGAACGTGTTGTCTATCGGCATTTCGTCACCTCAGCCCAGAAGGCTTATTGTTGTTTTGCTGATATGCGTATGTTTCCTCGGAAGGAGCGAAAATTTCTGATTTCTTTTTCTTGCTCTTTTTCGAAGGCCCTCCTTCGCGGATCTTTATCTGCGTCGTGTAGCCGCCTTCGCCGTAAGAGTGTTTAGCAGACTCGATGAAATACGTTCCGTTGAACTTCCCGTAGCCGGAGACCTCGACGTTTGCCCCGGCCACAAGCCCGATGTCGCCGGCCAGGGTGAAAGAGCCAGTAACCTCGTGCTTGTTCGCTTCATGCAGTTTGCTCTTGGCCAACCGCTCCGCCTCACCCTTGCTTCTTACACGCTGGTTTACCTGAAGCGTCTGTCCGCTTTCCTGCACTCCGCCGTCATCGATCAGGCTAACGTGAGTCACGTCTTTCGCAGTGTCACTATATTTGACCTTTGCTGACTTGTAGGTATCCGCGAGTTTTGTCCTGATATTCATGCTCAGTATGCGGAAACTGCCGCGCTCGATGGAGGAAACTGCCTCGCGGCCTTCGTATTCCTCCTCGTCGAAAATGACGATTTTCGTGTCCGTGACCTTGATCGCGAGCGCGTCGTCCGCGCAGAGTTTCCGCAAAAAACTCAGGTCGTCCTGCTCTACTTGATTGCGCGTGTCGTACAGCGGATCAAGTTGAGCAAGGTATTCGAGGGATAACCCTGCGTTGGACGCGATGTCTCCAGCTATGCCGGAAAGCTTGTAGCCTTCCCAGTTTTTGTTTTTAGACTCGTTTCGGAGACTTGAGCTTCTAGGCGCGGAAGTGGCCTTGATGCTTACCTGAAGCGGACTTTCGGACACCTCGATCTCGTCGATCTCGAACGTCCCGCAATAGAGCGACAAGGCTTCGCCCGGCGCGGCCCAATTTTCTGTTATTATTGAGGCTGAAATCATCGCGCCCTTGTCTGGATACCACGGGTCTTGCCACAGCCTATCCTTGTCTCCCAGCGTTATCTGGAGGTCGTCCGTTTCCCCAGAGTATTTATCTGTGTACTCAAAGGACAAAAGATAGGGGCTGACATCCTCAGAGATATCAGCCCCCTCATAAATTAAAATTATCCGCGTTCTTCTTGGGTCTTGCGTTTCAGGCAAAC
>JAISLO010000067.1 GCA_031290815.1 Synergistaceae bacterium
ATTAATTTGTGTTTTTGCGGGAGGCGCCCGACTCATACAGGCGCTGATGAGAGGCCGGCCGCTCGTTCGGGTCGGAAGTGCAGTCAGGAAGTGAACTAATAAGGAGGAGTTTTGAATGAGGAAATCGTCAATTGTACTGGTTGTCATGGCAGTGATAGCATCCCTTGCCCTCGCTTCAACGTGCGCGGCGGCGCCCTTGGAAAATCGTTCGGATTACTTCATCACGGTATTGACCGGCCCGTCCAGCGGTATTTATTTTCCCATCGGAGGGGCTTTTTCAACTTTTATCGGCGGACTCGGTTATAAGACCTCCGCTACAGCTACAGGCGCTACGGCGGAGAATATAAACGCCCTCCAGACCGGACAGGGCGAGATGGCCATAGCGATGGCCGACTCCGTGATCCAGGCAGTGGAGGCGTTCGGCGCATACGAGGGTCAGCCGCCGGCGAAGGATCTGCGGGCCATGATGGGCCTGTGGCCGAACTACTGTCAGATAGTCACGACCGCCGACTCCGGCATAAAGACATTCGCAGACATGAAGGGCAAGAGGGTTGGGGTCGGCGCTCCGAACTCCGGCGTCGAGCTGAACGCGCGCATGATGTTTGAGGCTCACGGCATGAAGTATGAAGATTGCAAGATCGACTACCTAAGCTACGGAGAGGCGATAGACCAGATGAAGAACGGCCTGTGCGACGTCGCCTTCGTCACCTCCGGGCTTGGAAACGCGACTATAATGGAACTCGGCACCAGCAAGAAGGTGTCATTCGTCCCGGTCGAGGGCGAGGCATTGGCGAACCTCATAAAGAAATATCCGTTCTACATCGAGGCAAAGATACCGGCTGCCACATACAACACCGATGACGACACCACCACAGCGGCCGTAATGAACATCATGCTGATCGACGAGAAGCTGCCTGATGACGTCGTATACGACCTGCTCGAGAATATTTACTCTCCGGCCGGGCTGGAGGCGATAGGAGCCTCGCATAATACGGCAAAGATCAACATAAAGCTGGAAACTGCTCTGAGGGGCATCGTTGGGACATCGGTGCCGCTGCACGAAGGAGCCATAAAGTTCTACAAGGAAAAGGGCATGCTGAAATAATCAACTTCCTCAGCGCGTTCAAAATCAAAAGAACAGGGCAGGGGAGACGCGTTATTCACGCTCTCTCCGCTCTGGCGATCATCGTAGCGCTTCTCGCGGCGTATTGCTGCGCGGCCGAAGCCAATGAACAGCTTGTCATGAAAATAATCGATTGGAAAACCGGCGTGTTGTACGCTGAATCCCCGGCAAATGTCGGATCCAAGCTCTTCTTCGGGTGGATTCACTCGCAGGAGAAGATACCTTGGAACGAGTACTACCACGTAGACGAGAGTTCAAGCCTCATCCTCGACGCGATTACGTTCCCGGCTTTCGGCGCCGGCATTCCAGAGAACAAGGGGCGCGTCTGCTATGTCGAGGATGGGTTCATACACATGGAGGAGATCGGTCAAAAATTCGTCGAGCTCGTATGGCTCAACTCCCATACCGCGACGAGAGATATCATGCTTGATGGAAGGCTTGTCGCGCGAGGCAGGGATCTTCCTCATCACGCGAGGCTGCGTCTGATAATCGAAAAGGGTGATGCTGATGGATCAAAAGAGTGAAGATAACGTTAAAAAGGAGAATTTGAGCTTCGATGCGGCAACCGAGATGTCTGAAGAGGACATCTTGCGGGCAAGAGAGGGAGTTCTCACGAGGGAACAGCAGGAGCTCATAGAAAAGCTTGATAAGGAAGCGAGCGTAAGGACGCTGGTAAACCCCGTCATAAACAAGCTATTCTACATGGCGTGCGTTGCGGTGACAGCGTACCACTTCATCACATCTTACTTCGGAACGCCGGCCGTTCACAAGCATCGCTCGCTGCACGTCGCCATGATGCTTGTGCTGGGGTTCATAATGTATCCCTTCAGCAAGAAGAGCAGTTACAAGAGCGTGTCGCTGTTCGACTGGATTCTGATCGCTCTGTCGGCGATCGTGCCGGTGTATGTGTGGATAGATTACGCCGGCATCATCAGCAGAGCTGGAAGGCCGAACACCCCCGACCTCGTCATGGCCACTATCCTGGTCATCCTGGTGCTGGAAGCGTCGCGGCGAATGGCTGGCTGGTCGCTGCCTATCCTGAGCAGTATCTTCATAGCTTACGGGCTTTTCGGGCGCAGCACGCCCGGCATGTTCGGACACAGGGGCTACACCTGGCTGCAGCTCTCCAACCACTTCTTCGCGAACACCGAGGGAATATACGGTTCCTCCGTCAGCGTGGCGGCGAGCTATATATTCCTCTTCATTCTGTTCGGGGCCATAATGGGCAAGTCCGGCATGGGGGCGTTCTTCAACGACATTGCGATGGCGCTTGCCGGGCACACGAAGGGCGGACCAGCAAAAGTATCGGTCATAGCGTCCGGCCTTCTCGGCTCGATCAACGGTTCGGCGGTCGCGAACGTGGTTACCACCGGCGCTTTTACCATACCCCTCATGAAGAAGACCGGATACTCCAAGGAATTTGCTGGTGCGGTGGAGGCGACGGCGTCCGTCGGCGGGCAGCTGCTACCCCCAGTCATGGGGGCCGCGGCTTTCATCATGGCCGAGATCCTGAGCATGAAGTATTCCGTTATAATCGTGCACGCCGCGATTCCGGCGCTGATCTATTATCTTGGGATAATCATCCAGGTGCAGCTCCGAGCCGGAAAGAACAATCTCGTCGGTCTGCCGAGGGATCAGCTGCCAAATCCGTTGGCTGTCATGAAGGACAAGGGGCATCTCTTGATCCCGATAATAGTTCTCATCTATCTCCTCCTCTTCTCCGGCACGACCGTGATATACTCGGCGGTCATCACGATTGTCGTGACTATTGTGATAGCGTGCCTCAAGAAATCGACTAGGATGAGCGTCAAGGATATACTCGACGCGTCTGTGGAGGGAGCCAAGTCGACGGTCCCGGTGGCGATGGCCTGCGCCTGCGTCGGCATAATCGTAGGCGTCACGTCGAAGACGGGTTTCGGCCTGACCATGGCGAACGCCATCATAGCGCTCGGTCATCAGAACCTGTTCTTCACGCTGATTTTTACGATGATCACCTGCATGATTCTGGGAATGGGCGTGCCGTCCATTCCAGCGTACATCATAACGGCCACCATCGCCGCGCCAGCGCTCTCGAAACTGGGAATACCGCCGATAGCGGCTCACATGTTCGCGTTTTACTTCGCAATGTTCGCCAACCTCACTCCTCCGGTGGCTCTGGCCGCGTTCGCCGCAGCCGGGCTCTCTGGCGGCGATCCGATGAAGACAGGTTTTGCCGCTGTTAAACTGGCAATTGCGGGGTTCATCGTCCCATATATGTTCGTGTACTCTCCGCAGCTGCTCCTGATAGACACGGAGTTTCTAGAGGGCATTCGCGTGGCGGTCGGAGCGTGCGTCGGGGTGTTCATGATCGCGGCGGCGGTCGAGGGATATCTCTTTGGCAGGATACATCCCATCCTCCGCATAATTTCGTTCGCCGGCGCGATGTGTCTCATAGACAGCGGCCTTTACACCGACATGATCGGCTTGGGGATCCTGGTCATTCTGGTGGCCTTTCAGTGGTTTTGGGTGAAAAAAAGCGCAACTGTGACAGCGTCTTAGGCTGAATGCCCTGCGCGGACAATTGTTTATATCGTACATCGAAACTGTTGACGTGCCAGCGCATAAAGTATAAAATTTGCTTCGCTAAACGATGTCGGGGTGGCGGAACTGGTAGACGCGCTGGATTCAGGATCCAGTGGGCGAAAGCTCATGGGGGTTCAATTCCCCCCCTCGACACCATTTCAAGACGGGACAAGACGAAAAATAAGATGCGGCGAAGTCGATCAACGGAGGCTTCGCCGCTTTTTTAGCGCGCCCGGCATGAGCGCGAGCATGGCGGTGGAAAATCATATTACAAAGAGAAATAAATTGCCGCAGACAGGCTGCGGCAATAACCAAACGGACAACGGGGATATAAGGCGTGTGGATATATCGTTGTGCCCCCCTCTTTCGAGGGGGGCAGTTGGATGGTTAGATGTTGTTGCTGGGGGCGTAGTGCCTATAATCAAACCCTATCGCCGGCGACATGGCGGCGCGGTTGCCGCTGAGCGTACCGCGATAGAAGTAACCGATAAGACCGCCGCTGTACACCTCGTCATCTTCTCCACCCTTGGACGTGGCCCTGATGTCCCTGCCGTTCGCCGTGCAATTTGTAATCGTTCCCTCGTGGTTCCACCCGACGAGACCGCCTGCGAAGGAGATGGAGTAGTCGGCGGCGGAGGAGACGGAGACGCTCACCGTGCAATCCGTTATCGTTCCCGTCCGGTTCCTCGCGGCTAGGCCACCTGAGAAAGATATGACAGAGGAGAAGGAGGAGTCAGCGGAGACGCTGAAATCGTTCAGGATGACGTTTTTGATAGTTCCATCGTTTTCCCCGAAAAGGCCGGCAAAAACACTGCCGGTTGATGATTTTATATCCACCAACATATTCGATATCGTATGCTTGCCGCCGTCGAACGTGCCTCGGAAGTGGCTGTCGGTGGTGAAGTTGCTGCCTATCGGCGTCCACTCCCTGCCGGCGAGGTTGATGTTCTGAGTGAGAGTGATAGTCTTGCCGTAGAAGTCGTCACGCAGAGCGCCGCTTTGGGTTTCATTGACCAGCTTCGCCAGCCCGGCGAGCTGTCTGGCATTTGATATCTCAAACTCAGTCCTATCCGGGTTATACCACGAAGTGTCGGTATCTTCCGTATCTTCGTCATCTTCCTCATCTTCGGTGGGGAACAGGCGAATCGGCGGGTCCAGCTCCCAGAGCGTCCATTCGGCTTTTACGGCGTTCCCTGACGGCAGGACCTTCTTGAAAGCTTTGAGCATGTCTACGTCGGCTTTAAACTGCGATGTCAGGTCGAGACAAAATGGATCCCGATCCGCCGGCGATACGGTCGCCTTGAGTCCCATCATAAACTTGGCTGAGATCAGCTCCATATATCGGTAAAAACTCAACCTCACCCTAGGGCCTATGGAAATTTCCGCAGTTCCGTTCAGCGGCTCCGCACCCGGAACTATCTCGCCTTCGAATTCGGGGAGTTCGTCGAACGGTATGGAATCGTACTTGCCGTTTTCATAATAAAATCCAATCCCGCTAATTATAGTCCCCTCTTTCTCCGCCTTTATTTTTCCGTTCAAAGAAATCGCATAATCAAGGACAGAATCCATATCGACCCTCATGTATATCGGCACTCCCGCGACGGGAAACCAGAGGTCAAATACTTTTACCTTTTTTGTCAATGTGATTGGTTTATCAGGCTGTTTCAGAATCACCGCGGCCTCCGCGGCAAACGAAGTTTTTACATCCGCGCGATAGGGAAAACCGAAAGCGATTGTGGTCGGAACATTATTCTTTGCCGAATAGTAGAACATGAAGTCAAGCTTCGCTTTGATTTCCATGTCCATCTCGATTTTTCCTTCGAGATTATTTCGAATCTCAGCCTTTAAGGTTGGATTGCCGATTGTGGAGATGTCGAAACT
>JAISLO010000068.1 GCA_031290815.1 Synergistaceae bacterium
AAATAAGCACGTGCCGGCCGATATTTAGCGCTCAGCGAACCGGGGATTTCTGCCGGCTCGTCAGCGCGATAATGAATCCTAAATTCCCGCGAAAGTTATACCAACCGGCACGCTTGGAGGCCAGTAGATACTTAGGAAAAATTTTCGTGCAAAATTTGGCACTAAAATTTGAAAGTTACTTTTCCAGTTTATCTGGGATAGGAGAACGAACATTTGTCCAGTTTCGCCCGTGTTCACGAACATCTGTTTAAAAAAGCAAATGAACCTGCGGTTTGAGGGGATGCCCAGCCTGTTGACGCGTTGGTCAAAACGTTATAGACTCACTGCCATAGGTACTTAGGAAAAATTTTCATGCCAAATTTGGCACGAAAATTAGAAGGTTACTTTTTCAGTTTATCTGGGATAGGTTGAATTTTCCGAAGTGACGAGAGCGCGAGGGTGGTGGAACTGGTAGACACGCGAGACTTAGGATCTCGTGCCGCTGGCGTGGGGGTTCAATTCCCCCTCCTCGCACCATTGGATCTCGCAAATGACATCGATGGAGGTGAAGGATTGGAGCATAAGATAGTTGGTATTCGCAGTGACCATAGCGCTCAGGATGATTACGCGCTGGAGAGGGAATTTTTCAAGGATGACGATATCGAGATCGTCGGGGTCGGCACGTCGGATGAGGATGGGTTCGCGCGGAAGAGGCAGTCCTTTAACGCGTTCATCCACACCCATACTTTTATCACGGGGGAAGTCCTCGACGATATGCCGAACTGCGGAATAATCTGTCAGCATGGACAGGGGGTCGATACGATAGACGTTGACGCTGCAACGAAGAGGGGGGTCAAGGTAACCAACGTCCAGGGGTTCAACGTGGACGAGGTCTCGGATCACGCTCTGACATTCGCGATGATGCTGGGAAAGAACATCCCGTACTACAACGCGGCCGTCAAAGAGGAGGGCGTTTATCACGCCAGATCATGCAAGCCCAATGTAAAACTTGCCGAGATGAACCTGGGACTGCTCGGTTTCGGACGCATATCCAGGAGGCTGGCGCAGAAGGCAAAGGTAATCTTCGGTTCCGTCAGCGCTTATGACATGTTTATGGACGAGGCTGTCGCGCGTAAGCTTGGAGTCAGAGCGGTTCCAGATCTCGATACCTTGATCAGGGAGGCCGACATACTCTCCGTTCACCTCCCACTGACAGAAGAGACGAGAAATCTGATCGATGCTGAGAAGCTGGCCATGATGAAGCGTACGGCCTATCTCGTAAACTGCGCCAGGGGGGCGATCGTAAACAATCAGGCGCTCTCGGACGCCCTGGACAAGGGTTTGATCCTCGGCGCGGCGGTGGACGTGGTGGAGCCCGAACCTCCGGGTAAGGAGGGAAACCCGCTCATTCGCAACAAGCGCTGCGTGGTTACCCCTCACGTTGCCTGGTACTCGAAGTCCGCCATCATAAGGATGAGGATGGACGCGGCCCAGTCAGCCCGCGCTTTTCTGAGGGGAGAGACTCCCCCGTGGCTCCTTAACTGAATTATAAACTTCCCAAATATGTAATACCTGAGTGACCGAACCGGTCCTCGGGCGGCGCATCAATATCATGGGCAGGAATATTTCGGGTCTTGCCATTAAATCAAATGACTGACACGTCGATGGGAGGAAATTGAAATGAAAAAAAGGATATGTTTGCTTTGTGTTGTTGCGTTGTTTCTGATGCCGCTGTTTGCTGGGGAGTCGGCTGCCGCGGCAAAGTACGTCATGAAGTTCGGCAGCGTCGGGGCGGACAATCAGCCGGCCGGAATAGCGATACAAGAGACCGAGAAATTCCTCGAGGAGAAGTCGAACGGCGAGATAGACTTCCAGAGATATGGCAATTCCATGCTGGGCGGGGACAGACAGGTCTGCGAGGGCATGCAGATCGGCACAGTCGAGTGCGGAGTGGTAGCGTCGTCGGTTCTGGCCGCGTTCGTTCCGGAGATGACGATACTCGACTTCCCCTTTGTCTTCAAGACAGCCGATGCGGCGCGTAAGGCTCTGGACGGCGAGATGGGCGACGAGCTGGAGAAACTGCTCATCCAAAAAGGCTTCCGCATCCTCGGGTGGGGCACTAACGGCTACAGGCACATAACCAACAACAAGGGTCCAATACACGCTCCCGACGACCTCAAGGGACTCAAGATAAGGACGATGGAGAACCCGCTCTACATCGACTACTTCAGGGAGATAGGCGCCAACCCGACGCCGATGAGCTTCAGCGAGCTCTTCACGGCCCTTCAGCAGAAGACCGTCGACGCTCAGGAGAACCCGATTACGATCATATATCCGTCGAGGCTGTACGAAGTGCAGAAGTATATCTCATTCACGGGACATGTGTACGCAGTAGCCCCGTTCATCGTAGGCGAGCAGTTCTTCCAAAAGCTGCCCAAGGAGTATCAGGACCTGCTGACAGAGGCGGGCAAGACGTACGAGACCAACGAGAGAAAGTACACTGACGACACGGATGCCGGCTTCATCGAGGAGATGAAGAAGTTCGGCATAGAGACCAACGAGCTGACGATGGAGGAAATAAACGTATTCGCTGAAAGGGCTAAGCCGGTCTACGAGAAGTACGTCGACATCGTGGGGAGGAATATTCTCGACCTGGCCCTCAAAGCGAACGACTGACAACGACGGAGGAGAAAACTAATGAGCACCAGGCAAGAGGGGATATTTTCGCTTTGCGCGGCGGCGCTGTTTGTCATGTCGCTGTTTGCCGGCGAGTCCGCCGCCGCCGAGGCG
>JAISLO010000069.1 GCA_031290815.1 Synergistaceae bacterium
CTATCAGGCGCAGTCCAAGCCTTTTCGCCGTGGCGTCCCTGAAGGATATCATCTCCTTGAACTTCCACGTCGTGTCTATGTGCATGAGTGGAAACGGCGGCTTCGACGGGTAAAATGCCTTCATGGCGAGATGAAGCATCACCGACGAGTCCTTGCCTATGGAGTAAAGCAGCACCGGATTGCGGAACTCCGCCGCAGTCTCCCGCAATATGAAAATACTCTCGTCCTCGTGCCGCTTGAGATTTGACGACAACAAAACAAACACTCCTTTATACAGGACAAATAATCTCGGACCTTGGGGCTCTGCCCCAAACCCCGGCAGGGGGCTTGCCCCCTGCACCCCTTTAAGGGGTCGAGGGGATGAGCCCCAAGGTCTTCGTCTTTCAGCACGCGCGCGCATTTCCCGTCGAAGGCGTGGACGCTTCGGACATCACGAATATGGGTTGTGAGGTCGTAGGGCGCGGTTTTAATTTCCTAAACGCGGGCCGCTCAGTTCCAGCAGTTCCGAGTACAGTTTTCGGACGTCGTCAGGCAGGGCGGCGGGTTCGGAATCGGGGGACAGTGTCGTGGCGGGCTCGCTCCAGAAAGACGCTATATTATGCCGCAATGTTTCGCTGTCGGCGGGACGCCCGAACCAGTCCAGCAGTTCGGAGAACGTATCGAGCGGTTCGCGGAGGAAACGGTTGAAGTCGAAGATATACGCGTCCATTCCGGCCGAGTTTTCGATAAAGGCGCGGCTGTAGCAGCTCCAGATGCTCAGACCTTCGCTGAAATCCGTTCCGTAACGCTTGCTCATCGAAACGGAGACCTCGGCGGGATGCCGCAGACAGAAAACCGCGCGGCGAAGTTCCGGCCACGCTTCTCTCCACGCGGCAAGTGTCAGGCATAACAGCGGGTCCTTGCAGAGTTCGCCGTCGAACTCCTTCAGAAAAATCCGAAAATAATTCTGTCTCTTAGCGGCGAGCGCCATAATCTCGTCGCGAGGAGGCGGCGAGAATATCCCCCAGAAGGGCGCTGCCTCCGTCAAAAGCCGTTCGTCGATCGTGAAAAGCAGATCGGGCTCGAAATGCCCCCTCGGATTCATCGGCGTAGGGTTGCGGAGGATGCGGACGTTGCGCCCCAGGTCGAAACCACACATCTCCAACAGGCCCGTGACGCAGCTCGTTCCGCTCCGCATCGGGCCGGTCACTATAGACGCTTCCCTCATGATATCTACCTACTCTCAACGATAATCAATACCAATTTGAAATCAAATGCCTAAGGGGTGAAGCGTTAAAACCAGCAAGCCGCGCCGCCCTATGCCGCGCAGGCGGCTCGTCCCCCACGCCCCTTTTTTTACTTTTTTTCGGCGCAGGCCAGTGCGAGGGCTGCCCACGCGGACGTCACGCGGCCTAGGTCTCGCGTGAAAAACAACGCGCGCTCTCCGTTCTCCTCGAACCAGTAATCCAGAATCGGCTCGCCAGCCCAGCCGTCCGGGCCTCTCGCGCCAAGAAGCCAGTCCCGCCCCGAAGCGGCGGAGGGCGATCCTGGCGACACTGCCTCCAGCGCCAGCAGTGCGGCAGAGGTCTCTATGACCGAGCCGCTCCATGAGCCGTCGCGTCCCTGTCCGCTCAATAGACGGAGAACGGCGCGTTCCGCCGCGGCCGCCGCCAGAAGAGGGGAGTCTTGGGCGGCGCCACAGAGGGATGCGAGGAATCGCAGAGCGTACAGTATGGGTATCGTCTGCGAGGGGAACCATTTTCCCGGCCAGCCTCCGCTCACCCGCTGACGCCTCAGCAGATAATCCCGGCAGAGCGTTATCTCCTCCGCGTATCCCTCCGGGTCTATCTGCGTCAGCAGCCACGCGCAATATCCGGTCGCCGGGCAGTCCGTCCCGCGCCAGTAAGGCGCGCGCCCCGGCAAACCAGCCGCTATGGTGCGGAACCCGCCCTCCTCGCGGTCGAAAAACTTATCGACCAGCGCGCGGCAGCTCTCGCGCAGGATGCGGTCGTGCCCGCCCGCCGACAGCAGGCCCTCCATGACGAGGGCGCTGTCAAGCGATGTTGCGCCGTAATCTCTCTGGTAGCCCCATAAACCGCCGACGGATTCATTCAGCAGATAACGCTCCATCTCCAGGCGCTCGCCGTCGTGGATGCGAAAACCGCCGTATCCGGCGCAGGCCGCTTGGAGCAGGAGGCCGTAATACGCCACCGTGCCGTCGCGGAACGTCTCGGCGTATTCCGGGCCGGCGTCCTTGAGGCGAATAACTGTGGTTTCGGCCAGCGGCTTCCTTCCGAAATCCGTCGAAATAGGAACGAAATCCGGCTCCGAACAGAGACGCGCCGCCCTGCGGCCAGATTCTATAGCCTGCTTCATGCCATAAGGCAGCATCGCCCAGTCCCACCATGTATAATCTCCGGCCAGGATCACTCCCGGCATGGGGTGAAGCCATGCAGCCGAGAAACCGCGATAGGCCGATTCCTCGATTATCGGCGCTACCTCCGGCCAGGGCCTCGATTCGAGCAGTGAGCATTTTGCGGCGTCAAATTCTCCAATGCCAGCGGCTTGCAGTTCCTCCGTCATCATCCGCGTCAGCTCCGCGTCGTCCATGTCACGGCAGGCCGCGGCGCGTTCGCCCACGATGTAGCCAGTGACGACGACTTCGTCCGGCGCAACCGGAACCGGCGCAGCCGGAATCTGATGGAATATAAACGTGTTGAAATTGCCCTCGGGGGAGACCATATAGGAGAGCGGGCGCCGGTTTTCGGCCCGGCAGTGGAGCATGACCGCGATCCCTCCGCCGTAGCGGACGCGGCCCAGGAAATCGCGCGACACGTTTCCCGACGCGCCGCACAGCTCTTTAGCGGCCGAAGCGGGGACCGCCAGGATGACTTTGGCGGCGAACGCCTCCTCGCGCGACCCGTTCGCGCCGCTCCATAAAACTTTTACGCCCTGTCCGTTCGGTTCCAGGCCCAAAACGCGCGCGTCCGTCCTGATCTCAGCCCCGCAGTGCGCGGCCAGGGCGTCGATCATCGCTCCGTTTCCGCGCTCGAAACGGTCCGCCCGGTGGCGGACCAGGCAATCCCGGCGGCGGGCAGGAACCGCTTCCTCGGGCGTTCCGGGGTGGATAACTCGGAAGAAAGCCCTCAGCCCCGCCGCGAGGTCTTCCCCGATCATCTCCTCGCGCGGATTCGGCGAGGCCAAGAAAAACGGCACGCAAATCTGCTGCCGCGTTTCCGCGGAGAGCGAACGGAGGCATTCGGCCACGGATTCGCCCGTATGGAGGCGTCCCTTGAGGAACAGGCCTATGGGATTGTCGTTATCCCAGCGTGAGCCGGCGTCCACGGGAAACGCGAACCACGCGGGATCGAAGGCGAAAATGGCCCCTGCCTCATAGACGATTCCGTTCCGGCTCTCCGTGCGCACCTTGCCGCCCAGACGCGCGTCGGCTTCCAGCAGCAAGACGCGCTTACCGTCCAGCCCGCAGGCGGCGGACAGGCCGGCGAGCCCGCCGCCGGCTATTATGACGTCGTACCGTTTCATTCGCACACTCCCCACGCATGTCCCGCCTGGGCGTCAGCTTCACGCGCCGCGCTGATTATGCCGAACATGCTCAAGGGCAGGCCGGGACGGCCGACGGAAAAATAAGCCTTCGCCTGAGCCGGAACCCCGCCCGACAGAGTCAGCTTCACGTGGTGAATTTTCCTGTAGGTATTGAGAAAGATAACGTCGTCGTCGATGCGGCTGCGCACGGGCGACCTTGTGATTCCGACGTAATCCGCCGCGCCGTGTGCCTTCTCGGGCAGGCAGAGCCCTTCGCGCGTCAGTTTGTCGAGCATCGGACGCCACTGCGCTGGGTCCTCCTCAAGCCACTCCTCGTAACACTCCATGCCGAAGACGCCGCCGACGCCGTCTTCAGTCAGATTGAAGCCAAAATTTACATGGCGGCAGAGCGGGAAAACGGAGGCGAATACTTCCTTCAGCGATTCGGCCTCGGACGCGCTCATCCCTGGCCTCAGCGCAGCACACCAGTCCAGGATTTTTTCCGGCTCCTCGGAGGTCTTGTCCACGCACATCCTCAACCCGGCGTCGTCCGGGCGGCTCAGCATGAAGCCGATCTGAAAAACCCTCGCTCCCTCCGGCAGACAGTCGGAAAATTCTTGCAGGGCGCACGCCGGGCGTTCGAACATGACCATGAGTTCCTCGATTAGCGAGAAAACCCTCTCTTGGGGAGTTTTCTCGTAGGGACCGAAGAAGATATTGGGCCGGCGCAAAACCGCCTCCGCGTCCGAGCCGGCCAGGTCCATCTCCAGCCAGAGGTTGCGTATCTCGTCGTTCCACGGATGTCCCGGGTCCTTCCAAAGACGGGCGAGAGCGCGAAATCTTTCCCAGGCCGGGTACGCCTCGCACAGCCCGTCGAGAGACGAGGGAATATCGCCGGCGAGAATGGCGGGGCCGGAAGTCTCTTTTTTTATCTCGAACAAAATGTCGGAAATGGGCTCCGGTTCGCCAAGCCTGCACTCGAAACCCCAGAAACTTGACAGGCGCATCGGAAGACTATCCGCGACGATGCGCATCTCCCTTCGGCTCTCCTCCCCGAACAGGCTTTCCGGCAGGGACGGCTCTATGCCGTCGAAAACGCTGGCGAGCGACAAATCCGTTTTTGCCTGGACTTCAGCGCGATTCGGAGTAGAGCTCATCCATGAAGCCTCCGTCAAAGAGATGGTTCACGGCCATGCCAGCCAGCAGCGGGTTGCCGCCCTCCGACAGTTTGTCGTCGAGCTGGTCGTAGGTGAGATCTCCCTGGGCGATGAGGTTTCCCAGCGCGGTATGCACGGCGCCCCCGGTGAAGTGATGTATCTGATTTGGGGATATCAGGTCGAAACCGTCGTCCGTGGGCTTATAAAGCAGATCGTCGCGGAAACGCGCCGCGGCGTCGCGCGGGGGATGAGCCGGCATGTTGCGGTCGATCAGCGCGCGCACGACGTCCGGGAAGTCGCTTGCGTCCTTGAACTCGGCCTTGTCGTAGACACGGTAGCCATAGGGCCATCTTTCGCAGGTGTAACAGGGGCTTACGATTTGAATGTCGCGCCTCACCGTGTTGATCAAAAATCCGGAGACGCAGGCGATCGAGCCCTGCGGCACGATGTCGTCCAAGTAAGCCCCGGGCTCCCGCTCCTTCATCCCCTGATGCTCGGAGAGAATCCGGCCGCCGGAGACCTTTCGCCTTTCGTTCTCCCTCATCTGCATCAGCAGCTCCACGTCCCTGAGTTCATCGGGCGCGTAGAGATCGTGAATCTTGTTCATCATGTCCTTCGAGAGAACGCTGAGACGCGGCCAGGGCTGGCTTTCCTCGCGGTAAAAGCGTATGAGGGAACGCAGCCAATCCGCGTCGAGCGGCATCGCGGTCGACGTGCATGTCGCGTAACCGGTGACTTTTTTGAAATCCTTGATAAAGTCGAGATAATTCGGGTTGTCGTGCGGCTCCGTGCCGTAATACAGCAGAGCCATCGCAGCCGCGTGCTTGCCGAACAGCGAAACGCACCCCTCGGCGATATCTCGGAAAAAAGCGCCATAGCGCTCGTAGTCGAGGTTCGTCTTGAGCTTCTGGGTGGAAAAAGCGCAGAACCAGCACCCCACGCTGCACCCGTCGCCCAGTTCGAAGGCGAGTATTGGAAAGTCGATGTAGTGCCCGAAATAGCCGAGTTCGCTCCTCGCGGCGAGCACCCGACGCCACCTCCAGGCGTCGAACGGCGGGCACTTCGGGACGCGGAAAATATTGCGGCGCGTCGCGCGGTACAACCTGTTCTTCCGGCTCAAAAAGCGCAGCCACAGCCCAAGCAGGGGATACTCCTTCAGTTTGGTTTGAAGGGTTTCGGGCGGGCTGTAATCGTCATTTTCCATGCACAAAAGCAGCTCGGACTGAAATTCGTCGTCGGTCCAGCACAACGCCAGCTCTTGGAGGTCGAAGGTCACTCCGATCTGTTTCTGTCTGGCGATCTGTTCGTCGGAAAACTTTCCCGCAGCGAAAGCCTTCGCGAAGTCCTTATCTCCCTGAGCGCATTCAAAAACGCGCTTCAGCATTACGATATTCGAGATATCCTCATCTGAAAAAGGCGTAAAAACTTCCATGTATGCGCTTTTTGGCTTCTCTTGAATCATTATATGTTATCCACTCCTCTATAAATTTTGTCCGTCACCATCCAAACGGCGGCAAGGGGCAAAACTGCCGCTTTCGCTGTTATCTCTGCCGCCAGCCGCCTAATTAAGCTCTTCCTCTTATTATCGTTCCCGTCACCATCCTGGCATGGTGCCGCTGAGGACGAGCGCGCTTCCAACTACGAAACACCCCGCCGCCAGCCCTGCCACTAACGTCAGCGTGGCGCATCCGCCCGCCACTTTTTTAAGCTCTTCCTCGCTGAGTTCGTTTGCGCCGTCCAGGCCGGCTTCTTTGGCCAAGGCCGCGAAATCTTCCCTGGAGAACTCCAAGCCCAGTGATTTCGCGTAGGCTATCTGGCCGGCCATGTCCTCTATGCCTATTTCCTTCGCTTTTTTGTGGATTTCCGTGTCATTCGCGCACAGTTCACCGTATTTCTTCAAGTTTTCAACGCTCATT
>JAISLO010000070.1 GCA_031290815.1 Synergistaceae bacterium
TCTTATATTACCATCGCTCCGCCGGCCGCGGACTCGCCGTGAATCTGGCGCAACATGGTCACGCAGATCTCGAGAGCCCTCTTGCCATCCCTCAGACCGACCAGCGGTTCGCGTCCCTCCCTGATGCAGTTCACGAAGTCCTGCAGCTCCAGCTTCAGTGGTTCTCTTTTGGGGAACACGGGGTGCTCGACCACCTCGACCATGCCTCGGCCCGCGTGCTGTACGCAGTGGTGGAGGGTTACGTCCTGCGTTTCGTAGTTTACCATGAGGTAACGCTCGGGCTCGGTTATCTCCAGCGTCCGCATCCGCTTCTCCGTGACGCGGCTCACCATTATATGTGCGATCGTGCCGTTGGCGAAACATATCTGAGCCGAGGCGAGGTCCTCGTGGTCCGTCCTGACGCATCGTCCCATCGCCGATATGTCGACTATGTCGGAGCGAACGAGCGAGAGGATTATGTCAACGTCGTGGATCATGAGATCGAGCACTACCCCGACATCCGAGACGCGGTTCGAGAATGGGCCCATCCTGCGGGATTGAATGTAGAGCGGTTCGGTCACCATCTCTTGAACCTGCTGTATTGCCGAGTTGAATCGCTCCACGTGACCGACCTGGAGTATGAGGTTCCTGTCGCTCGCGATGCGAAGCAATTCCTCCGCCTCCTCAGTGCTTGCGGTAACGGGCTTTTCAATCAGCAGGTGAACGCCGCGCCGCATTGCCCTCCTGGAGACGTTGAGATGCTGCACTGTCGGAACAACTATGCTAAGCGCGTCTGGCTTTGTCTCGTCGAGGAACACGTCCAGGTTCGTGTACGCGGGAACCCCAAGGTTCTCAGCCACGTCATGGGCTCGATCGTAATCGACATCCACAACGCCGACCAGATTCGCGCCGAGGATTTCAGTATATACCCTCGCATGATGGACCCCAAGATGACCTACGCCGACCACGCCGACCCTCACAGTTTTCAAGACCGATCACTCCCATTTTGCCTCTACTACATAAATATTTTCACAGAGAGCCGTCTCATAGTGGCAATAAATTAACATTTTTTGAGCCTGGTGACGAGGGCCATCCTGTCATCAAAATCACCAGCTCTGTAGGAATAAAATTTATCGGAGTGGCACCTGGTGCAGAGGGGCAGTGTCATGATATTTTTTCCCGGAATGCCGGCTGATTTCATCTTGGCTGATATTACGCCTATAAGATCGAGATGAACGAAGCCGCCGTCCCTCCACGAGTTCTCAGCCCCCCACTCGGCCTCAGCGCGAAGCGCGAGCGCCTCGGTCAGGACTCGGGTGAAGCAGCACGGGCCGATCGCGGGACCAATCCATGCATACGTCTGGCCGGAGTCAAGGGCATGTCCCTCGGAGCCGTAGAATCCGCGCAAACCACGCCACGCCGCGCTGAAAATATCGTGCATGGTTCCCTTGAACCCGGAGTGCAGAACCACGGCCCACGGACGCGGCGAAGCGCTTGCGAGCAGAATGGGAACGCAGTCCGCAAACCTCAGCAGGGCCGCCACCCTGCCCAAACGGTCGAACGACGCGTCGAGATGCACTCCGTCAGCCCTTACTCGCTGCGGCAGCGCCCAGACCGCGCGGCCCTGTATGACCGCCGATCCGTGCACCTGCAAAGGAGATGTCAGAATGGAACCTTCGATAACGCGGCCTATCCTGGACGCGATGCGGGACGGGTCGCCCGCCGTACCGTCGAGCAGGGCGCCGCGGCAGAGGAGGACGGCCGAGAGTACGCCGTTCAGAGGGCCGGGCATGACGTAGTCGATCCGGTATCCTCCGTCGTCTCGATTGATTTCAAACCCCTGGAACGGACGAGACCGGCCCTCGTCAGGAGATGGCATTTTTCACATATCCGACGAGAAACAGGCTTCCGCAGCAGAGGACGATCTCCTGCGGGGGGGCATCGGCACATGCCTTGGAGAGAGCCTCTATCGCGTCCGGGAACGTTCCTCTGACCTCGATCCCCATCGATTCCGCGAGCTCAGCGAGTTCCCAGGCCGGCATCGAGCGCTCGACCGGCGCTTGAGTGCAGTACACGGGACCTCCGAGGGAACGAAGTCTCGATAAGACGGACCGAACATCCTTATCCTTCATCACTGCGAACACGACCGCTCCCACTCCTGGAACAACGCCGTCCCGGACGAGCAACTCGACGGTGGTTTCAAGCGCCTTGAAGGCGTGTTCGTTGTGCGCGCCGTCAAGGATGACCGTGCGGCCCGATCCGGAGGACCTGAATACCTCGAACCTTCCGGGCCAATCTGTTCGGAGCAGGCCCGACCTCATCTCATCCTCTCCGATAGAGGCGAACACTCCGCCAAGGTTCCTCAGCTCCAGCGCGATGGTAATCGTTCTCGCCGTGTTTTCAGCCTGATGAACTCCTATGAGCGGCGTATGGATGCCGCTCATGGAACTCGGGCCGTATTCGCCGAGCGTCCTGTAGGTGAAGGTCGTCCCGTCCAGGGACAGCCGGATATCATCAGCTCGGGCAAGTTTATCCAGCAGGCGGAATGGCGACCCGGCGCTCTCACACTGACGCGCGAACTGTTCCGTCAGCGCCTCGTCATCGGCGGCGTAGAACGCGGGCGCACCGTTCCTCACGGCGGCGAATTTTTCCGACGCGATAGCCTTGAGCGTCGAACCCAGGTACTGCGTATGATCCATGCCGATGGGAGTGACGACCACGGCCGCGGCGTCGCAGAGGCTTGTCGCGTCGTACCGCCCGCCCATGCCAGCCTCTATCACCGCGACATCGACGCCGGACTCCGCTATGATATGAAAACAGAGGGCGGTCAGGTTCTCGAAGAACGTCGGCCTGTCCTCGGTCAGCGCCGCGTCGCTTTCGATAGCGGCACGAACGCGCCCTAACGCTTCCCCCCACGCCTCCGGCGGGGACGGAAGCCCTCCTACCCGCAGCCTCTCCTGAAGGGATATCAGGTGAGGGCTCGTGTAAAGGGCGGTTTTCATCCCAGAGGCGATCAATATGGTCTCAAGCGAGGCCGCCGTTGATCCCTTTCCGTTAGTTCCAAGAATGTGTACGGCCTTGAACCTCTTCTGAGGCGAACCCATCAGTTCCAGCAGTCTTGCGGTCCTCTCCAGACCTTCGCGGATGCCGGGGCTCGAAATATCGTTAATCTCGTCCGACAGACGATCGAACACGCCGACATCTTCTCGCGAAACGGCATCGCCGGACCGGGATGAATTTGGAGGATTCCGTTCCCCGTCAGCGCAGCCCGGAAATATTTTCCTCAATGCGCCTTATCCTCGACTCCGCGTCAGCTAAGGCCTCCCTGTCGTGTTCGACCACTTCGGCCGGGGCCTTTTCGATGAAGTTTTTATTCTCCAGCTTGCGGCTTATCCTCTCCGCATCCTTCGCGAGCTTTGCGGACTCAGCACTCAGGCGAGCTATCTCCTTGTCGGTGTCCAGGAGGTCGCCCACTGGAAAGAATATCTCCCAGATACCCGTTATGTATGAAATGCTCTTCTCCGGCTTCGACGCGCCCTCCGGCATGAGCTCTATCTTGCCGACGCGCGACAGGAGTCTGATCAGGTCGTCGTTATTCAAGACGTGCTCATACAGAGATGAATCCTTTATCCTGACACACATCCTGGGGGCCTCCTGCTGCGGGGGCAGCTTTATCTCGGCTCGCAGGCTGCGCATGGCCCTGACTACTGCCTGTATGGATTCCATCGCCGAGGCGGCGGAGTCCCCGCCGGAGACCTCTCTCGCGAGCGGCCACGAACTGCGCCCTATGATGGTGTCTCCGTACCCGAACGCGCTCCACAGCTCCTCTGTGGCGAACGGGATCACGGGGTGCAGCAGCTTCAGCACGTCGCGGAATACCGAGTAGAGCACGGATTGGGTCGCTCTCTTGCGGGCGGCTCCCTCCTCCCCCTTGAGCGCCGGCTTTGACAGTTCGAGGTACCAGTCGCAGAGCTCACCCCACACGAAGTCATACATGAGGCGCGCCGACTCGCCGAAGAAATACCCGTCGGACAACGCCGTCATCTCCTCCGCGACGGATGACACGCGGGTCATGATCCACAGGTCGTGCGTCCGCAGGGCGCCGTAGTCGATAGCGTCTATGTCGTGTTCGGCGTCCTCAAGATTCATCAGCGCGAAACGAGCGGCGTTCCAAAGTTTGTTGAGGAAAAACCGATACGTCTCGATTCTGCTCTCGGATAGGAATATATCTCGCCCCTGAAGCGTCAATGCCGCGAGGGTCAGGCGCAGGGCGTCCGCGCCGTACTTTTCTATTATGACGAGCGGGTCGATGACGTTGCCCTTGGACTTGCTCATCTTCTGCCCGTGCTCGTCCCTGACGAGTGCGTGGATGTACACGTCCGCGAAGGGTGGCTTTTTCATGAATTCGAGGCCCATCATTATCATCCTCGCCACCCAGAAGAATATTATGTCGAAGCCGGTCACGAGCACCGATGTCGGATAAAATTTTTCGAGTTCCGGCGTCTCGTCCGGCCAGCCCATTGTCGAGAACGGCCACAGCGCGCTGGAGAACCATGTGTCGAGGACATCCTCATCCTGGCGCAGACGCTTCGATCCGCACCCGCATGACTCCGGCTCGTCCGCAGAGACTATGACGGCTCCGCAGTCGTCGCAGTACCACGCCGGTATGCGGTGTCCCCACCAGAGCTGCCGGGATATGCACCAATCCCTTATGTTGTCCATCCACTGATAATATGTGGCGGTCCACTGTTCCGGGATAAAGCGGATCTCCCCGGCCTTCACGGACGCCACGTCCTCGTCGGCCATGGGCCTCGTCCTGACGAACCACTGCTCCGACAGGTACGGCTCGACGATCGTATTGCAGCGGTAACAGTGCCCGACCGAGTGCCTGTGGGGGATTTCGTCCAGCAGCAGGCCTGCGCCCTTAAGATCCTCTATTATCGCGGCCCTCGCCTCGAACCTGTCCATGCCCCTGTATTTATCAGCGTTCTCGTTCATGACGCCCTGATCGTCCATGACGGATATCTGTTCGAGACCGTGCCGCCCTCCCACCAGAAAATCGTTCGGGTCGTGAGCCGGCGTAATCTTGACCGCTCCGGTTCCGAACTCCGGATCTACCATGTTGTCCTCTATTACGGGTATCACCCTGCCGATTATCGGCACAACTACGCTTTTGCCGACTAGATGCCTGTTTCGCTCATCCCTTGGATGGACCGCTATCGCGGTGTCGCCCAGTATCGTCTCGGGGCGCGTGGTCATCACCGTAACGGACCCGCCTCCGCCAGCGAAGTCGTATCGGACGCTGTACAGGTGTCCGTCAAGCTCCCTGTGCTCCACTTCGAGGTCGGATAGGGCCGTAAGGCATCTCGGGCACCAGTTGATCAGGTACTTTCCGCGATAGATCAGGTCCTTTTCGTACAATTCGACGAACACCCTGCGGACGGCGCGCGAGAGCCCCTCGTCCATCGTAAAACGCTCCCTGTCCCAGTCGCACGACGCGCCGAGCTTCTTTAGCTGTCCGATTATCCTGCTGCCGTACTCGCTCTTCCACTCCCACACCCTGTTGACGAAGGCCTCCCGGCCCATGTCCCGCCTGTTTCCTCCCTCGTTCCGGACGGCCCGTTCGACAACGTTTTGCGTCGCGATTCCGGCGTGGTCCGTCCCCGGCATCCAGAGGACCTCGTATCCCTGCATTCTCCTTGTGCGGCACAGAATGTCCTGCAGGGTGTTGTCGAGAGCGTGTCCGAGGTGAAGCGAACCTGTTACGTTAGGCGGCGGTATGACGATGCTGAACGCCGGCTTTTCGCTGTTGGGATCGGCCTTGAATATGCCGTCCTCCAGCCACTTGGAATACCACTTGTCCTCTATCGGCTTTGGGTCATAGCTCTTGGACAGTCCCGCAAGTCCCCTGCTAGCCTGCTCCATCGCGATTATTACCCCCCCTCGAAAATATCGATCCTTCATGCGGTCCAAAACATGATTCTATACTTTTTTGCCGGCGCGGGCAAGCTGACCTTTAATCCCTCAAACCACAGGTTCGATACTTGATAATGGCGCTGCTTCAGGTTATAGCACTGCTTCACACAAAACCAAATTTTCACCCAGTGGGTGAAAAAGCAAAATCTTGTGAACGTCGAGATAGTCAGCATCTACAGAGATTTGAAATTGCCAGCCTGTGGAATTGAGGAATCAAAAGAACCGCCCGTGACAGTGGGACGGTTCCGTGCTACAATCCTTCCGGATTAACTTATTATCCGGAGTATCTTGAGTATCAGCTCAATAACTCGGATAA
>JAISLO010000071.1 GCA_031290815.1 Synergistaceae bacterium
GGGGAGCGGGGCTGTAGGCGATAATATGTCGGAGTTTGAATATCCGCTGTCAATGAACAGGTATTATCCACCATCTGTCCGATCGGAGTGAGGAAATATGAGAAATCGAATCTTGCGTAATATTTTGGGGGTGTTGCTTTTTTGCTCACTTGCAGGGATGGCTGACGCGCAGACTAGATGGGTCAAGTTAGTTGCAGGCGAGCAGGTGAAGGAGGGGCGAGTGACCTCCATAGCCGCTGACGATTATGTAATAAATATAGGTCTTTCGAGGGGCGTGAATGTTGGAGATTATTACCTCGTACATTATGACGGCGGGGATATCTACGACATAAACGGGGCATTGATGGGTGTTTACAAAGTGCCCGTTGCATTGCTCAAAGTGCGCAGCGTCTCAGCGTCGGAGAGTACCTGCGAGGTGACGGCATCGAGTCAAGGCTGGGCAATACAGGGCGGGGACAGGGTGGTGCAAATTTCCGAGTCCAACGCGAACAAGCTGAAATTTGCCACATTCCGATCCGCCCTCGGTAATTCGCGCCCACCGGATCGCGTTGGAAGATGGACTCGCGAATTTTCCAGCGACAACCCGATGACGGTGCTGGTGAAGTACTTCTCCGCCTGGACCGTGCCCGGTTTTCAACTGATCGTCCCTCCGGCGCCCGCGGGTTTTTATTACACGGAGGCACCGGTGCTTCCTCCATTTAACATAAGCGTGGTCAAAGTTCCAGCTGTGCTGCCGGATCCGTCGTTGGCAGTCGTGCATGTGGCCGAGGCTCCGGTGGTGTTGCAGACGCCGCCTCAGCCCGTGCCGCCGCCCCCACCGCCCCCTGCCGTGTACCAGGCGCCGGTTCCGCCCGTACCGCCGCTGTATCAGCCGTTTCCTCCATCCATGCCGAATTTTGACGTGAATCAGATATCCGACGTCAGGCTGGTACGGACTTTTCCGCTGACCCAGGTCGAGATGTACGCGCTCGAAATTCAGCATAGGGGCGCATGGAATCTGTATTCGAACAAGCGCTATCTAGAGGCGTTCAGCGCTTTTTGCAAGCAGGCCCTTGAATATAACGGAAACTATTTATCCGCTTATTGGGCCGGCGTCTGCGCGCTGAAGCTCGAGGACACTCCGGTAGCCGTCTCATGGTTCGGCAGGGCGCTGGATATCAATCCGTATTATCAGCCAGCTATAAAAGAGCTGTCCGATATATCGAATAAGGCGAATCAGCCAAAACAAGCCTCACAGCCGGCGAAGACAAAGGCAAAAACCGCCCCGGCAAAGGCGAAGACAGCGCCAAAGGCAAAAACAGAATAATGACGCGCCGCGCGTCACGCGCGTGACAGCAACAATAATAGCCTCCCGGAATCAGCGGGGGGCTTGTTATTTTTGTGACGCCTGTTCCAGAGTCAGAGACAGTGCAAATTGTAAAGTGTTCTTGTGAAGGCATCGTGGCGTTTATGAACAAAGGGGTGGATGTGCGATTGTTGGTCTTGCCGGCCGCGCTCGCGCTGTCTCACGGATATACTCCCTATCCCAGATAAACTGGAAAAGCAACCTTCAAATTTTCGTGCCAAGTTTGACACGAAAATTTTTGCTAAATATCTAAACCTCCCGTCGAACCAGTTTTTTGATGATCGCGTACTTTTTACAGCCTTGGGGCGTATCTTTCGACTGGGGCGAACGCGTCAGTGAAGGCGTCCGCGTTCGGCTCGTATGGGACGGTCCATCTGTGCCGCAGGAGCCTGGCGATGTATTCGTCGGCGGGGCTTCTCTCGGGGATGGTATCGCTGGCCATGGCGATTATCATCACGTTCTGACGCGCGTTCGCGCTGTTCGGGTATGACGCGGGAAATATCATTACGCTTGGAAACGCAGACGCTATGCTGGCGTATATGCCGCCGAAGAGCTCGCCGCTGATGGCGGAGATTATGTTGACGATGAATACGCCGTCAGGCGCGATCAGCTCGCGGATTCTCGCCATGCACTCGACTGTCGTCATGTGAAATGGGATGTTGTACGACGACCCATAGACATCCTCGAATATGGCGTCGTATTGCAGCTCTCCCTTCGCGGCCTCGCGGTTTAGAAACATCCTGGCGTCCTCGTGAAATATCCTCTGGCCGGGCCTGTCCTCGAGATGGAAGTAGTCCCTGGCGGCTCGGGTTATGCCCGGGTCCAGCTCCACGACGTCGAGAGAAACATCGGGCCTCGTCTCGGCGAGGCGCTTGGGCACGCAGTAACCGCCGCCGCCGAGCATCAACACTCTTCGCGCGTCCGGTTTGAAGTGAAAGGCGAGATCGTAGAACCGCGTGTAATTGCTGTAAAGCTCGTTTGGCGCGTCCATGTACATCAGGGACTGAGCGCCCATCGGATCGGTCTGGAGTATGCGAATTTCACGGTTCGTGTTGAAATCGACCCTGTCAAATATCCGTATGGTGTTATATTGCGTCTCGATCCTTACGGTGTCATCCGACCGCATCAACGTCACACCTTCCTCGCTCAGTATTCCCAGCGCGGCGGCTGCGACGATCACAGGCACGAACGCCCTCCACCCGGACCGGTACAGCATGAGAGCCACGGCCCCAAGCACCGCCGCCGTGAGAAGCAGAATCGTCTGTGACGACAGGAAAGCTATCAGCACGAAGCCGCCGAGAAACGTCCCCACGATGCTCCCAGCCGAGGACAGCGCGGAGAACGACCCCACCGCACTCCCGGCAGAGCGCACGTTTCGCATCGCCAGCCTGACTATGAAGGGCGAGACCATGCCCAGAAGCAGGCTCGGCGCGGCAAAGAGACATAAAGAGCCAACGACCGAACCGGCGTAGGGATTTCTCAATACCCTGGCAATGACCTGAAGCAGCGGATCCGACACCACAGCCATACACGCCGTCAGCAGGGCCGCGGCCGCTATGACGCGCGAGAGCAAGGATATCCTCGGGCGCTTGTCCGAGACGACCCCGCCAAGCCAGTAACCCAGGGCCAGGCTCGCCATTATTATGCCTATCAGGGCGGTCCAGACGACGAGCGATGTCCCCATGTAGGGCGCCACCACCCGCGAACCGACCATTTCGATCACCATTACACATGCCCCGCAAGTGAACGAGGCAACGCGCAGAACCGACAGAGCTGCTCCGCCGCCGGCTTCGGGCCCGGAATCGCCTGCGTGTCCCGCCGCGCTCCCGGGCTTTAGCACATTCCTCGAATCCTTCATTGCGGCCTATTGGCCCTCGCCTTCCGGGCCCGCGAATATCCTCATCTCACGCGGGTGAAAGTGCAGAAATCCGACAACCAGGTTGGCGGGAAATTTCCTTATCGATACGTTGAACTCCCCGACGAGATTGTTGTGCTCCCTGCACGCGCTGGATGCCCGCCCCTCGATGGAGACCAGCTCTCCCATCAGCTTGAGGAAATCGATGTCGAGCATGGCGGAAGCGTGGTTGCGGGCAGAGCGTTTGAAGTTGCGAAGGGCTATGCTCAGCCCGTTTTCGATGTATTCGAGATCTTCATCTTCCGAATCGGTCTCCGCCTTCCCGCACAGGTCAGCCAGACGGTCGAGCGCGTCCGACTCGTCCTTCATCAGGACCCGAGCCTTCTCCATCAACAGGGGAACGAGGTCGTGGCGGAGCTTCAAGTGGGAGTCAACTTCATCCCACCATTCGTCGATCCGCCTCTGTCTGTTGGCCATGTCGTTATACATATACATGAACCACAGGATAAGAACGCCAAGGACTACGATGCCCACAATCCAATGCCACCCCAATTCGATCCCTCCTACGAATTCAACTCGCCGGCATGGCGGAAACTGCAAAAGAAAACGCCGATTGACTCGCGTTCAGCCACTTGGTACGGGCCGTTATGCAAACTCCGCAAGGGTTTAAAGTTCTCACCCTCCGGGCCCCTGACAATATAAATCGGTTCTTCCCAATCTTATCATATATTTGGCCGCCCTCTCACCCCTCTTCACTCCCTGTGAGCAGGCTTCTCCTCCGGGTCGGACGGCCCAGACAGCCACACGCCCCAGTCGAAGCGGAGCGGTCCGCTCGCCACATATACTCCTATCAGGGCCAAGAGCGCGCGCTCACGCAGGATCACGAAGCACGAAGCGGTTATGCCGGCCAGCAGAACGGCCCTCGCCTTGTTGAGGCCGCCGCGGCGCATCAGCTTGAGGTTGCTGTATGGAACGGTCGATATCATAAGCGAGCCGAGCGATACCATGAGCACGGCCGAAAGCACCGGCACAAGCGGAAGCCTGGCTATGACCACTGCGGCGAGCGCCATCCCGCCGGCTGGTATCGGCAGGCCCTGAAAGGGCCCAACGGTGTGAGCCACGTTGAACCGTGCCAGCCGCAGCACCCCGCAGAGCGCGAAAAACGCCACGGAGAGAGCGCCCAGGATCCCCAACTCCAGTCCTATGTACCTGCCATAGATCAAAAACGACGGCGCGGCGCCGAACGAGAGCGCGTCGGCAAGGCTGTCCAGCTCCTCTCCGAAGGCGCTGCTGCCCCCAAGGCTGCGCGCCACTTTGCCGTCCATGTAGTCGAAGAACACCGCCATTATGATGACCAGCGCCGACGGTACAAACTGCCTCTCATAAGTGAGTATCAGCGAACACATCCCGCAGAGCACACTTCCGCTCGTTATCATGTTCGGGACTATTTTATTAAAAGGGATCGACTTGACCCGCCTTCTTTTTCTTCCGATCATTCGTTTACCACTCCTATTATCGTCTCGCCGGCCCTTACCTTAGACCCGACTTCCACAACCGGATTGACGGACGGGGGCATATAGATATCGACGCGAGAACCTAACTTAATCATACCATATCGTTCGCCTCGCGCAAGTTTATTTCCAACTTTTACGTAAGAGACAATCCTCCTCGCCATTATTCCGGCCACCTGAACGACCGTCGCCCGCCCCTGGCCCGTCGATATGCCGACGTACATGCGCTCGTTCTCATCGGACGCCTTTGGAGCTATGGCGAACCACTTCTTTCCAGGCACGTATCTCTTCTCCTCGACGGTCCCATCCGTCGGGAACCTGTTTACGTGCACGTCGAAGCCGTTCATGAATATTCCGATCTTCGTGGTCATGCCGGCGTATTGGTCCTCCGCCCCGGACGTGACCTCCACGACCCGCCCGTCCGCCGGGCTGACCCACGCGGACGGATCGTCCGGCGGAAACCGGTCGGGGTCGCGGTAAAACCAGAACGCCATGGCTATCGGTATGAGCATGACAATATAGAAGACCGGCGTCAGAAGGCCGCCGACAACAGCTACGGCGGACATCACGCCTATTGTGAACGCTCCGTCTCGAGCCAGCCTCATCCGCTACTCCTTTTCTTCGTCCTGACCGGATTTTATCACGCTGACGTCCGCCAGCACGTCGCCCTCGTCCAGCTTTACCATCGTGTAGCCGGTGGCGGTCCTGCTCAGGCTCGACACCTCCGACGCCTCCATCCGGACGACGCGCCCGCGCCCGGAGATTATGACGAGTTCGTCGTCCGGCGAGACGCCCCACGCGCCTATCAGCATGCCGGTCCGCTCGTTGAGGCGCATCGCCTTGACTCCGCCGGAGTTCCTGTGATATGTCGGGAAATCGTCGTATGGAGTTCTCTTCCCTATGCCGCGCTCGCTGACGAAGAGGACCTGCCGGCCGGGGATTATCACGTCGCAGCCCACAACCCGGTCGCCCTCGCGCAGTTTGATGCCGCGCACGCCGTGTCCGCCGCGTCCCTGCGACGTTATCTCGTTTTCGTTCACGCGCAGCGTCTGAGCCATTGCGGAGGTGAGAAGAAGCTCGTCGTTCCCGCTCGTTATGCGGACGCGGGCAATGTCGTCGTCGTCGTGCAGGCCGATGACCCGGCGTCCGGCCCTGGTGAGGTCGCCCAGTTCCTCTATCGGCAGGCGCTTTGCCATTCCGTTTCTGGTGACCAGGAACACGAACTTGGCCGAGCCGTGGTTCATGTCCCTCATGGCGACCACGCGCTCGCCCGGCTCCATCGGGGCCAGAGAGGATATCAGCTTGCCCTTGCCGGTCTTGGGCGCGGGCAGGGCCAGGCATTTTATCCCGAGGACCCGCCCTCTCGTGGTGAACAGGCAGAGGGTGTTATGGGTGGTCGTCACCTTTATCAGCGACACCTCGTCCTCCGACTTGGAGGCCATCCCTTTGACGCCCTTTCCGCCGCGCGACTGCAGACGGTAATCCTGGAGCGGCATCCGCCTGATGTAGCCGTCGCGGCTCGCCGCGACGACGATCTCCTCCTCGGCTATCAGGTCCTCGACCGCCACGTCCTCCGCCGAGCCCTGGATTTCCGTGCGGCGTTCGTCGCCGTAGGATTTTTTGACCTCCTTCAGCTCATCCTTTATCACCGCGTCCAGGATTGAAGGACTGTCCAATATGGAGCGGTAGCGTTCGATATCCGCCCTCAGCTCGGCAATCTCCTCATCCAGTTTATGGCGCTCCAAGCCGGTCAGCCGCTGTAGCCTCATCTCCAATATAGCCTGGGCCTGGATTTCGGTAAAACCCAGCTCTGACACCAGCGAGTTCCGCGCCGACTGCGCGTCGGGGGCGGCTCGGATCATCGCTATAACAGCATCGATCATATCGAGCGCCCGGATGAGCCCCTCCACTATGTGGGCGCGCTCCGACGCCTTGCGCATCCTGTACTCCGTCCGCCTCCGCACGACAGTCCGCCTGTGATCGAGGAACACATCGATCATGCGCTTCAATCCCAGTTCGAGCGGCCGTCCGTTTATGAGCGCCAGATTTATCACACCGAAAGTGCTCTGCAGCTGAGTCCTGTTGTACAACTGGCGCAGGACGAGGTTGGGGTCGGCGTCGCGCCGCAGTTCTATCACTATGCGAATGCCCTCGCGGTTCGATTCGTCCCGCATGTCGGTTATCCCGTCGATCTGGCCGTTCTGAGCTCCCTTGGCTATCGTGTCTATGAGGTTGAGCTTGTTCACCATATACGGTATCTCCGTTATGATTATCGAGCTCTTGCCCCTCTTGGGATCCTCGATGTTCGCCCTGCCCCTCACCGTTATGCGCCCTCGGCCGGTGTTGTACGCCTCGATGATTCCGTCGCGCCCCAGGATGATGCCGCCCGTCGGAAAGTCGGGGCCAGGGATGATCTCCATCAGCTCGCCTATGCCGATGTCGGGGTTGTCGAGGACCGCCCGGCAGGCGTCTATGATCTCTCTGAGGTTGTGAGGAGGTATGTTGGACGCCATTCCGACCGCTATGCCTGAGCTGCCGTTCACCAGCAGGTTGGGCACGAGGGAGGGCAGCAGCATCGGCTCCTGCAGCGACTCGTCGAAGTTCGGCGCCCAGTCCACTGTGTCCTCGTCGATGTCCAGAAGCATCTCCTCGCCAGCCTTGGTCAGCCTGGCCTCGGTATATCGCATGGCGGCGGGCATGTCGCCGTCGATGGAGCCGAAGTTCCCCTGGCCGTCGACGAGCGGGCATCGCATGCTGAAATCCTGCGTCATGCGCGCCATTGTGCCGTATATCGCCGCGTCGCCGTGCGGGTGGTACTTACCCATCGTCTCGCCGACCACGCGGGCGGACTTCTTGAATGATTGATTATGCCTCAGGCCAAGCTCCAGCATGGCGTACATGATTCTGCGCTGAACCGGTTTCAGCCCATCCCTTGCATCCGGTATGGCGCGCCCGACTATGACGCTCATGGCATAATCGAGGTAGCTCTGTTTGATCTCATCCTCTATCTGGAGAGGCAATACCCTTTCGATTGGGTTGTTTTGTCCGTCGTCGTGATCCATCCGCGCACCTCCGGCATCTGACAGTAGCAAAGATCAAGCGGCGGGCACGCCCGCCGCTTGGGGACTTGCACACGCGATTGTAACACGCCACGGGCGTTTTTCGCGCGGTTAATTTTAACGGCACACTACATGAAGCGCTGACCTGATCGATAAAGAACGAGAATTACAGGCTCCGCGGATTCAATCCTCTTCCTCTTCATCCACCGCGACCGCCGCCTGGCGGAAGTATGGCGAGAGCACTCTCGACGAAACCGGTGACGACAGCACGATTGAGGTCGTTGTCTGGCCGTAGTTGCCCATCTGGTTTATTATCTCCTCGAGATGTCCTACGGAAGCCACCACTACCTTGAGGATGAAACCATCCGCGCCGGTGAGGTGATGACCCTCCACAACCTCCGGAATTGTCCGCGCCATGTCGTCCGCTTCCTTGAGCCTTCCCACGCTGGCCGTCACTCTTATGAATGCTGTGATCGGGAATCCCAGCTTCTCTTGATCGACGATGGCGCGATATTCCCTTATAAAGCCCGCTTCCTCCATGCGATGAACCCTTTCGGCAACCGCCGGAGACGAGAGGCCCACCCTCCTGCCGAGCTCGCTGAAGGAAATTCTGGCATTTTCCTGCAGCGACTTTAAAATTTGCCGCCCGATCTCATCCAAAAGTTTCTCTCCCTGCATGCATTACTCCTCCTCATGTCTGGCCTGTAGTCATAAAAGATTTGAGAATCCAAATATAGTTAAAATGCTGGTTTCAAAAAAATATCAACCAAATAAACATCAGCTCCTCAAAAGGCGTCGACCCTCTGAATCATTAACCTCAAAAAGCGTCGGGCCTGCGCCGCATATCACGCTCACGGCTTTATCGAACAATATTTATACGACGAGAAACACCGCGCTTAAATTATCAGAAAAGCTTGAAAAATGCAAGATCTTTGGTGAAAATTTAAGAGGAGTGTAATAATGAGGTGAAACGAATCTATCTTTCAGATGGAAGGTGATGACGTGATCATTATCATTTTGCGGCGGACCGTTATGGATCTCGTGTATCCGGCCGCGCTGAAACTTGGCCGGATGCCCGAATGAAGCGTTTCTTCCTGACATTTTTCTGCATAGCCGCAGTCAGTTGGGCGGTATTCTACGCCGCCTCCGTGCCGCACGAGGAGTCGGCGAATGCCGTGGATGGCGTTCTCGATCTGCGCGGTGAAAACCTGGACGAAGATGTTTGGGCCCTCGCGGGGGAGTGGGAGTTCTACTGGGGCCTGCTCCGCGAACCCAAGGATTTTGCCGGCTTTGCCGGAGGAGCGCATGAAGACGGCATGACGCTCATCAAAACCCCGATGGCCTGGAACGGCGCTGGATACCCGCGAACGGGGCACGCCACCTACAGGCTCAGGCTCATACTGCCGGACGAAGGGACGTTTATGCTGTACGTGCCGGAGATCCTCGACGCGTCCGCCGTATGGGTGAACGGCATGAAAATCTACTCGGCTGGGCAGGTTGGAACCAGCCGGCATGACAGCATCCCCTGCTCGAAGAACGACCTCCTGAGTCTGCCCTCTCGCAGCGGCGAGACGGAGATCGTCGTGCAGGCGTCCAACTATCACAGGATGAACGGCGGTCTCCGCCACGCCTTCCGCATCGGATCGGAAAAAGGCCTGTCCAGATGGGTGTTTTCGCGGTGGCTTGCGCTCTCCGGCATCGCCGGCGCCTTCTTTCTCGTGGGCTTTTATCACCTCATGCTTTATCTGCTCAGGCCCGACGAACGGGGCGATCTCATCTACCTCGTCTTCGCGGTCTATTGCGCGCTGGGCGGTACTCGTTTTCTCATCGATCAGGACAGCGTCGCGCAGTTTTTCTCTCGCGGCGTCCTGAACATGTACATCAACCCCATCTACTGGACCTTGTGCATTCTGCAGGCCGCCTGTCTCATCGTATTCACGACGCTTGCCTTCGGCATCAAACCCAGCCGGACGGTGAAGGCCGTTATGGCCGCGCCGCTCGTCGTGACCCTCGTCCTGATACCGGCGCCCGCGCCTCTGAACCGTTTCGGGATATTCCTGAGCATCATCCCGCTCTTCATCGTCATACCGATGGCAATCCGCAGCCTGTCCGCCGAGCGCGTCAGGAACAGGCCGTATTCCGCGGCGCTCCTGGCGGCAATCCTGTTTCAGATGTGCTGGGGTTCATTCACCGGCGGCCCCGCGCGGGCGCTCTCCCTGGCCACTCCCGTGCTGGGCAACATGTTCCTCATGCTGACTCAGTTCGTGATGCTGTCCCAGGACTACATGGACGCGCGGCGCAAGGCGAGGGATCTGACCGCCAAGACCGACTTCTACCACCGCATGGCCCACGATCTGCTGACCCCGCTGACGAAGGTGTCCACCAGCGTCCAGGTCGCGGATATGATGCCCGAAGAGGCTCACGGGCTCTTGAGGGAGGTCCAGGCGGACATCATGGACATGGCGCGGATGATAAACTCCGCTCTGGAGAAGGCCAGCGACGACTGAAGACCATTTGCGAAGGTGAAGATTTAGTAACCTCTTCCCGAAAAGATTTCCTGATGTGGTATATAAGGGACTAAATCCGCAAAACTCTTCGTGCCAAAGCGTTTTTTGTCCGTCGAGTGTATAAGGAGACGCTGAATGAGCATGAAATGGAGACACAGGCGGACATCGTATGGATGCAGCGCGGAGGGTGAACTCAGCGCTCGGGAAGGCCGGGGACGAATGAAGACCATTCTCTGCGTCGAAGACGAACTGAAAATCCTCAACAACAACCGCGCCGCACTCACTCGGGCCGGATATACGGTGCTGACAGCATCGAGCCTCGCCCAGGCGAGGGAACATCTCGCGCACAGGTCCCCGGAAGCGATCGTGCTGGACATCATGCTGCCGGACGGCAACGGTCTGGATTTCCTGCGGGAACTGCGCGCGGCGGACAGCAAAATTCCCGTGATGCTGCTGACCGCGTGGAGCGAGAGCTCCGATGTCGCCAGAGGGCTCAGGGCCGGGGCAAACGACTATCTCAGCAAGCCCTTTGACTACGAGGTGCTGCTTGCGCGGCTGGAGGCCCTTTTCCGCAACGTGGAGCAGGTCCCCGAGTCGGTGGAAAAGGGCCCGCTCAAGCTGGACATCTCGGCGGGCCGGGTCTTCATGAACGATGTGGATATGATGCTCACCCGGAGGGAATTCTCCCTCTTGCTGCTCTTCGTGCAAAACGAGGACCGATTCATGAGCGCGGAGTATCTTTATGAAAAATCATGGGGTCAGCCGATCGGCAGTGACTACAGGACACTCAAAAAGCACATATCCAACCTGAGAAGAAAGCTGGAGGAAGGAAACTGCTGCTATAAAATCACCGCCGCGCGCGGGGAGGGCTACTGCTTTGAAAAAAAATCAACATTCTGAAATCGACGCCTGAGCGCTGTGTCCCAAAACAAGCGCCGCGCAACGCACGAACGGCGGCGCTGACAAATTTGTTGCTGCAAGACGGCGGAGCGCTTTCGCTGTCTGGAAGGGAGATGCTGAATTGAGGATGGAAAAGGCAGATTACGCTGACGGCACGGACAGAACATATTCGATGATAATGATCGTGGACGATAGCATCGCAAATCTGAAAGTCGCCAAGAACGCCCTCTCCGAGTTCTACGACGTGTTTACCGTGCCATCGGCGGCGAAGATGTTCGACCTGTTGAAGCGCAACAAGCCGGAGCTCATCCTGCTCGACATCGACATGCCCGAGATGAACGGACACGAGGCGATAAAGGTTTTAAAGGACGACCCGGACACGCGCGACATCCCGGTCATATTTCTCACCGGCATGAGTTCCCCCGAGGACGAACTCGAAGGCCTCTCGCTCGGGGCCATCGACTACATATCGAAGCCCTTCATGCCCCAGCTTCTGCGCAAGAGGGTGGAGCTGCACATCACGGTCGAGACTCAGAAGCGGCTGCTCGAAGAACAGACGAAAAAACTCGAAAAACAGGGCGCCGAGCTCAAACACTTCAACGAAAACCTTCAAAAGATGGTCGCGGAAAAGACCGGCAATGTGCTCGAACTTCAAAGGGCCATCTTGAAGACTGTGGCTGATCTGGTGGAGAACAGGGATGGCACGACGGGCGGGCACGTCGAGCGCACCCAGCACGGCCTCAAAGCGCTGATAGACGGCATGGTGGATCTGGGCCTCTACAAGGACCAGATCTGCGAGTGGGATATCGACCTGATGCTCGAATCGTCCCAGCTTCACGACGTGGGCAAGATCGCGATCGCGGACAGCATCCTCAACAAGCCGGCGCGTCTCACGGCGGAGGAATTCGATGAGATGAAAAAACACGCGGCCCTCGGCGTGAAGATCATCGAGCAGATCGAAAAGGAGACGCCGGACAGCGACTTTTTGAAATACGCGAAAATTTTTGCCGGGACTCACCAGGAAAAATGGGATGGCAGCGGCTACCCCAACGGGCTCGCCGGAGAGGACATCCCTCTGCCCGGCCGTCTCATGGCCATCGCCGACGTGTATGACGCTCTCGTGTCCGAACGGCCGTACAAGAAACCGTGCCCCCACGAAGAGGCGGTTCGCATCATCCTGGAGGGGAGGGGCGCTCATTTCGACCCCGTCCTCGTGGACGTGTTCGAACAGGTGTCCGACCGTTTCGCCGGGGCCCCGCGCGAGGGAGGGTTTTAGCCGGTATGACATGAAGGTGAATCTCATGACACGGTTTCCCAGAAATATAATTCTCATGTTTATGGCTTTTTTGCTGCCAAGCGTTTTCTTTTTCACCGGTTTCCGGGAGGAACGGCGGCGGACGCCGATGCCCAGTGAGACCGTCTGCGAAAATTTTCTGGACATACCGGGCGTCACAAAGGAGGAAGCCGAAGCGATAGAGCGGCTGCGCCGGAACCGCACGTCCTTCGTGCTTGGGATGGAAAAGAGCGCCGAATGTTTTGTCCGGCAGGACGGAAGCATCGGAGGCTTCAGCGCTCTGTTCTGCGATTTCCTCGGCCGGCTGTTCGGTGTTCCCTTCACGCCCGTCATATACGATTGGGACGACCTCATAAACGGGCTTGCCTCCGGCGAGATCGACTTCACCTGTGATCTGACCGCCACTCCGGAACGTTTGGAGACGTACATTATGACGTCCCC